>JAYVHZ010000122.1:0-2329 GCA_043770645.1 Undibacterium sp.
CGTTGAAAATAGCTAGCTATTTTCGCCTCATTCACGTAAAAACTGCCTCGAAAAGTGCATCCACCATCATCTCAAATCCTAATGGAAATTCTGGGTTGAGTTTTAGATCGAACCAAAAAAAGCCGTTCAAAATCAATTGAACGGCTTTTTTCATTATCCTTGACAGGTTTATTCCATCACCACTTCACGCATTTTACGTGAAACAAATAACAGGCTAACAGCGACAATCACGCAACAAACCGCTAGTGCAATCGCAATCGCCTGCATACTGACCAATTCACCTTTCAATACCTGATTCATCATTTGCGTTTGCGCCATAATAGGAACCCATCCTAACCACGCTGGTTCCTTACCTGGATTGAGCAGAAAAAACATCGGCATAAAGGATACCACCAGGCTGAGCAACTGATTGCGTACGTTAGCTTCTTTAAAGGTTTTACAGGTCAATGATAAAGCGACCTGTAAAGCTGATAATGCTGCAGCGAGAGGAATCAGCACAACTAAAAAAGCCACTGCATCTTTCCAAGCAAACTGAAACTCGGCACGTAAAGCTTCATTGGCAATCACCGATTGTGCGGGAAAGAAACTGCTCACCGTTAAGATCACAATCAATACACTGACGGAAGCTACCGCCGCCGTCTTACCGATGGCCAACTGCATACCTGATACCGGATTCATCATTAGCGGCTCGAGCGAACCACGTTCACGTTCACCAGCGGTGCTATCAATGGCGGCAAACATGCCACCCATCACGATGGCCATGATCAAAACCAGCGGTAACATGCCGGTAATCGTGACACGACGCTCATCTGGGCGACTGATATGACGCTCTTTCACTTCTACAGCCTGCAATACTTCAGCGGAGACACCGCGCATCATCAAGGCCAGACTGGAACGCTCTTGCACATAACCATTGAGCAAAGTACGCAAGGGGCGCAAACCCATTTCAGCTTGGCGATTTGAGGTGTCATAGGCAATTTCTAACTCGACCCGTTTCAGTTGCGCTAAATTGCTTTCGAAATTGTCCGCGACGATCAAGACCGGCTTGGTCAATTCCTTATTCCGTGACTTCTCTTCGTAATCCGCTGGTGCTTGCTTAATCTGATAACCTTGACGCAAGATGTAATTTTCCAAACTTGGCGCATCTTTCATATTCACTGCCAACACACTGCGATCCACCGCTTGTGATTCAACTTGTGACATGATGGTAGAAAATACAAACAATAACACCGGAACCAATAAGAGTGAGCTAGCCAGCACCATCATCAAGGTACGACGATCGCGCATCGCATCGGAAATCTCTTTCGAATAAATCGCTAATATCTCTCTCATGCGAAACTCCCTTGATTCAATGTCGCGCTATTGCTTGCACTATTGCTGTGAAGATTAACCTTATCCAAGAAAGCAAGCTTGACAAATGCATCTTCAAAATCTGGCTCTTGTGCCTGCTGCATTAATTCGGCCACCGTCCCCGACGCAACTGTTTTGCCTTGCGCTACGATCACCACCGTGTCACACAGGCGCTCAACTTCTTGCATAATGTGAGTAGAAAACACGATGCATTTATTACCGCCTTCGGGGCTTCTTAACCAGCGCAAAAACTCACGTAAAGCGCGTGTTGCCACCACATCTAAACCATTGGTCGGCTCGTCCAAAATGATATTTTTCGGATCATGAATCAATGCGCGAGCTAAGGCAATTTTCATTCTTTCACCTTGGCTAAATCCCTCGGTGCGGCGTTCTAACAAGTTATGAATCTCTAACCACTGCGCTAATTGATCGATGCGTGAAGCAATCATCGCCTTGTCCATGCCGTGCAATTTGCCGTAGTACTGGATATTTTCACGTGCGGTCAAACGTGGATATAAACCACGTGAGTCCGATAAAATTCCTAAACGTGCCTGCGATGCGGTCTGACCTTCTTTGACTTGAACATCATCGATCTTGATAGCACCGCTATCCATTTTCAACATCGACGCTACCATCCGCAAACTGGTGGTTTTACCGGCACCATTGGCCCCCAACAAACCAAGAATTTGACCATCTTGTGCGGTAAAGCTGACACCATTGACGGCCTTCACTTTTTCCGCGGTACGCTTGCCTATGCCAAATTTAGGCTTACCTAATTTGACAAATTCTTTATGCAAATCTTCGACAATAATCATCTTATTCTCCTGCTTTCTTCACTTCGCCTGCGGTGGCATTATCGGCACTCTGTACAGGAGGCAACCAGACTAAAGGGCGAGGAATTTGACGGACACAAGCCGCATCCACTTTTAAGGCATCCTCATCAGTCTTAGCACCAAGAAACTTATCGACGACGTCTCGT
>JAYVHZ010000123.1:0-11082 GCA_043770645.1 Undibacterium sp.
TTTTGCTCCGCAAAGCGTATGGCTTAGCCAGTCTCAGTAACAAAGAAGCGCTACAAGCGGATCACGTGATGCGCTTAGGATCGATCACCAAGCAGTTCACCGCAGTCGCGATTTTGCAATTGATCGAAGAGGGCAAAATTGCCCTGAACGACCCTGTGAGCAAGTTTTTCCCAGATTATCCTGAGAGTGGCAAAATCATTACGATCGAACACTTGCTGACGCATACCTCAGGAATTCCGAGCTACACCAGCAAACCGGGTTTTGTCGCAAAGTCGTTGATGGACATCAGCGTCAGTGACATGGTTAATAGTTTCAAAACTGACGCATTAGAGTTTGAACCGGGTAGCGCCTTTAGATACAATAATTCCGGTTATTTCTTGCTCGGTGCCATTATAGAAAAAGTCAGTGGCGAGACATATGCTAACTATATTGCCAAACGTATTTTCACCCCTTTGGGTATGAATAATACGGCGCATGAAGGCCACGAACGTAGTCAGCAAGCGCGTGCGCAAGGCTATTCTCAGCGTACCGATAGCTTCGAGCCGAGTATGAAGATTAGCATGACGCAACCCTATGCTGCGGGTTCTATCACTTCGACCGTCGATGACTTAGCGAAGTGGGATGCAGCGATCACAGCAGGCAAATTGTTGAAAGCCGATAGTTGGAAACGCGCATTTACTTCCTACAAATTAAAGAACGGTCAAGACACTAATTATGCCTACGGTTGGGGCGTTGGTCAGTTCGAAGGCCAGCCTATGATTTCGCATGGTGGTGGTATTCCAGGTTTTTCAACTTATGCGTTGCGCTTACCGAAAGACAAGGTGTTCGTCGCCGTTCTGCACAACGCAGATGGCGGATTGCCGCAGCCAGAAATGATCGCCTCGCGTTTGGCGGCTGCAGCTATAGGGAAGCCGATTCCTGAGTTCAAGGCTGTCAGTGTCGATGAAAAAACTTTGGATCAATATGTGGGCGTGTATCGTATCGATGACAAGAACCGACGCATAATTGTTCGTGAGGGCACTAAACTCGTGATGACACGTACCAATGGTCCAAGAACCGAGCTGCAAGCTTACGCGCAAAATGGCTTTTTTAAGGATAACAATTCTCTATTACGTGTGGAATTTAGTCGTAATGCCAAAGGCGAAGTCAGTGACGTAGTGGTACATCAAAATGGTAGTGCCGTAGTTCATCCAAAACTCAATGAAGCATTGCCCGAGGCACCGAAAGCATTCGCTATGTCGGACGATCAGTTTGCAGCATTTGCGGGAGACTATCAGATACAGCCAAATTTTGTCTTAAACGTCCGTCGCGAAGGTAATCGTTACGTCACGCAGGCGACAGGACAAGGGCCGGTGGGCATCACACCCATCAGCGCAGACACGTTTGACGCACCAGACGTCGGCGGACAGTTGAAGTTTGAAAAAGATGCAGATGGTAAGGTCACACAATTGATCTTGACGCAGGGTGGACGGAATACGCCTGCGAAGAAAATTAAATAAACTCCTGTCTTTCGTTTGAAAGTCACTTCTCCCGCAAGCGGGAGTGCGGCAGGGTGAGGGTGGTTCAGAAGTTGCACTATAATTTTCAAGGCGACGTGGAGAAGTAATCGTTTTTTAGATTCTTGAATGTTATTAATCGAAATTGAAACCCCCTCATCCCCGACCCTTCTCCCGCTTGCGGGAGAAGGGAGTCTAAGAAGAAATCAAGAAGTGGGGCAAGTGAGCTTGGGTGGGAGCTAATACAGTCAATACAAATAAAAATACGTCAGAATTTTTTTTCAACTAGTCTCGCTCTTACTCGTTTTTACCACCAACAATTGATCAATCCTAAACTGATCAATATCAACCACCTCAAACTTGTAATCGCCAACCATCACAAAATCGGTACGCTTGGGGATTTTTCTAAGCATGGTCATCATGAATCCGGCGATGGTTTCGTAAGTGCCGCTTTCAGGTAAATCGTCGATATCCAAGGCGCGGCATACATCTTCTATCGTGGTCGCACCATCGATCAACCAAGAATTATCATCGCGGCGCACGATCTGATCTTCCAAATACGGATGCACCATGCCATCCATTAAGGTGCTCAAAACATCGTTCAAGGTAATGATGCCAACTACCAACGCGTATTCATTTAAGATCACAGCGAAATCTTCCCGCGTGGCTTTAAATTGCTCCAGCATTTCAGATAAAGTGAGTGAATCGGGTACCACCAAGGCGGTGCGTAACGACAATTCCTGGACTTTGGAAAACGCTTGATTCGTCAAGATACGCTTGAGAATATCTTTGGATTCCACGTAGCCAACCACCTTATCGATTTGCCCATCGCAGACGAGAAATTTGGTGTGCGGATGTTCGGCGATTTTTTGCCGTATGCTTTCTTCATTATCTTGCAAGCTTAAGTACACGATGCTGTCGCGCTGTGACATGGCGGATGGTACGGTGCGGCTTTCTAGTTCAAACACATTACCTATCATGCCGTGTTCACGGGTTTGCAAAATGCCGGCTTCTGCACCGGCATTGACGACCGCGTGAATTTCATCGGACGTGATTTGGTCGTCGCGTTCAGTGGGTAATTTAAAGGTCGTGAAAATTAAATTTGCTAAGCCGTTAAATATCCACACCAAAGGTTTGAATAGTTTGACGCACAACATCATCGGTGCGACCACAAACATCGCCACACTTTCAGGCGCAACCATTGCCAGTTTCTTTGGCATCAGGTCAGCAAACAAAATGAAGATTGAGGTGACGAAGATGAAGGAGCTCAAAAAACTCAAAGTATCGATCCAACCCGCATCGCCAAACAAAGAGTGAAATACTTTGGCGAAGTAGGGCGTTAAGGATTGTTCGCCTAAGATACCGCCTAGAATCGCAATCGCATTGAGTGCAATTTGCACCACCGTGAAAAAATGTCCGGGTTCCTGTTGTAGTGCCAAGACCTTGCTAGCACGAGGATCGCCGTCGGTTTCTAGGATTTGCAGTTTGACTTTGCGTGCCGCCGCCAGAGCGATCTCGGACATAGAGAAAAAGCCACTGATAGCCACCAGTAGCAAGATAACGAAGAGATGATCAAATAATGCCATGTTGCCTCCAATGATATTGGAACATCATAGCCGAGCTTGGCTTGAAACAGAAGTTTGTTCCCTTAATCAGTTCCTTGGAAGCCTTGAACCCAGATTGCCACGTAGATAATGCTAGCACTTTAATTGGATAATTTGGGCAATGAAGTTAGGTAGTTTTAATGACGTGATTGGTCATCGTGTGTTCAGCCCAGGCTTTGGCACTGTCAAGATCACTGAAAAAATGACGCAGACCCATACGCTGATAGGTTGATTTCACCAGATCTTTACCTTCGACACTATCTGCAGCAACGATCACGTTTTCAATACAGTGGAGTTTGGTCTGGCTTACTTGCACTGCCTGAGCAATTCTGTCGATCGCATCTGCTGGACATAAGATGGAATCATGCACGATCGTGATGCCGATGTAAGGTCGCTCAACGGAAAATGTGCTCGCCAGCTCGAAAGCTTGAGCAGCCCAATATTCGACTAACTCACGATTCCAGGGGCCGGTTAATTCTGTTAAGAGAAGTTGCCCTTCGGTCCAAACTTGGAATTTGCCGTGCGGGCGAAAAATGGCATTCATAAATATCCTAAAGGAGCCCGAACAACAATGAAGATTTTGATCAAATCACTAGTGTCCGGTTAAATTGATAGACAAAGCCAGCAAATCCAATACTGGCGGGTGTTTCGGCAGTTTTAGGGGTGTCCACGATTTGAATCTGAAATTGGCCATTTGCGATAATCTCCGGTTTATTAAGCTTGGGGTTAAGCATGAACGTGGGCAAAACGCTGTTTGCGCAAGTAATGGAATTTGTACCATGGAAAAATTTCAGTCGCATCATCGGTCGGCATGGTGGTGATGCTGGAGTGATGACGCTGAGTTGCGCTGATTTGTTTCGGATCATGGCCTTTTCGCAGCTTACCTGGCGTGAGTCGCTGAGAGATATTGAAGTATGCTTGACGGCGAATAGGGCGAAGTTGTTCCACATGGGATTGAAGAATATTCCTGCGCGATCTACGTTGTCTGATGCTCTTAACCAGCGTGACTGGCGGATCTATCATGCATTGGCTCAGCGCTTGATTGTGCGAGCCAGAGAGTTGTACGCTGATGCGCCAATGACCGTGGATCTTGATGCCAGTGTTTATGCTTTGGATGCTACAACGATTGATCTGTGTTTGTCGCTGTTTAGTTGGGCTCCATTTCGCCAGACGAAGGCCGCAATCAAGCTGCATACTTTGCTTGATTTGAGAGGAGCAATACCCGCATTTATCCATATCAGCGATGGGAAAATGCATGAAGTGAATGTGCTCGATTTCTTGGCGATAGAAGCAGGTGCTTTCTACATCTTGGATCGAGGCTATTTGGATTTTGAACGGCTCTACAATATGTATCAGGTCGGCGCATTTTTTGTAACTCGCGCCAAAAGCAATATGAATTTCAGGCGCGTTTATTCTGCCCCAGTGAACAAAGACATGGGAATAATTTGTGACCAAACCATCTGTCTGAACGGGTTCTATAAGTCGAAAGAATATCCGGAATATCTGCGTCGGATTCGTTTCAAAGAAGCTGAAACTGGTCAGACTTTGGTGTTCTTGACGAACAATACGACGTTGCCAGCAACGACGATTGCGGCGCTGTATAAAAGCCGTTGGCAAGTTGAATTGTTCTTCAAATGGATTAAACAGCATTTGCGTATCAAGCACTTTTTGGGCAACAGCGAGAACGCTGTCAAGACGCAAATATGGTGCGCCATCTCGACTTATGTACTGATCGCCATTATTAAAAAGGAATTGCAATTGAAAGCCTCGCTCTACACTTTATTACAGATTTTATCGGTCTCCGTTTTTGAAAAAACCGAGATTTCATGCGTCTTTCAGACCGATGACTACATTTCTGAAATGGCACCCACCGCTAACCAATTGAATTTATTCGATTTTTAACCGGACACTAGTGTGATCAAATATATCTGAATTATAAGCGCAAGCGGCTGCGTAAGGCCTTTGTCAAAGGATATATATCGTTAAGTTGCGCAATCTCGAAAATTGATTTTTGAAGTCCGATTTCTGTTGGTAGGAAATACGTCGTTATCCTGCCAACAGGAGTATCCAGATGGAAAAGAGACGAACTTACTTTTTGGTCGATACGACTTGTGACTTTGCTCCTGCTAAGATTGCCACCGCAGATAAAGTTGTCTGCGCTGCATTCAGGCCTAACATAAAATCCTTATCAGAATAGGTGCTGAACACATCGCTTGGCTGATGCCAGTTTGGATTCCAACCCGCGCCGATATGCATACCACGTTCATTCTCACGTAATGAGATGGCAGGGACGATGTCCATAAACGGCACTGAATCGGTATTCGTCATATGAAAGCCAACCGCAGCGGGATAATTGGTCGCGTATTTATCATTTGCTGCGCGGAAGAACCATGCCAACTTTGCTGCGCCTTCTGCTTGTTTTGCAGTCGATTGAAATTCAATATTCACGTCTGCTTCCGCTCTTTGTTCTTTTGGTGATACGTAGATCGGTTTGCCGTCAGCACCCAATACCGGCTTACCTTGTGCATCGAGTTGTTCGGTCGGCATGCCATGATCCCACAGCATCATGTCGTGTTGTATCATGCCCAGCCATTTTGGTTCGGGGTACTTGCCTGAACCTTTGGGTGACTCTATGCCCTGTAAATCTTTGCGTTGTGCGACATAGGCATAGGCGCCATTTAAACCACTTTCCTCATTATTCCAAAACACAAAGCGTATCGATTTATCCGTCTCGATTCCCGGTGCGCTAAAAATTCTTGCTAGCTCCATCACCAAGGCCGTTCCTGAACCATTGTCATTGGCGGCCTCACCAAAACCAATGCCATCAAAGTGCGCACCGACAATATACATTTCATCGGGATTGGTTTTGCCTATTTTGGTGCAATACACGTTCTCACGTTGCGATGTGCCGACCGGTGTTTGCTCCGCATTTAATGCACGCAGTTTTTCATCTGGTTGAAGCATGGGATCGGTATTCACGCCAGTTTTGGCGCGTTTGCCAAATAAGGTACTACCACCTTGACCCGGTGCGCCACCCAAGCCCCCGCTTGGAATTACATTGCGACGCGGTGCTGTAGCAGCGCCCGGTGTCGCTGGCGGTGCTTGCGTATAGTCAAATTGCATGCGTTCGGTGTTCGTGCAGCCGTAAGACTTCAATTGCGCTTCTATCCAATCTAAAGCACGGCGATTGCGCTCCGTACCTTGACGACGATCGCCAAATTCAGTCAAGGATTTAATCGTCGCCTTGTATTTTTCCAACTCCAACTGCCGCACCATCGTTACTACAAAATCATCTTGCTTGAGCGCGCTACCTTGCAAAATGTCGAGCGATTGTGCTTGTGCAAAACCAATCAAACTCGTCCCACATATCGCACCAGATAAGATGATACGTTTAATTTTTTGCTGAAAATGCATGGATAGCTCCGAGTTCATGATTTGAGTCAACGCGATTAAAAAAGGCACAATTGCTCATATAATTTCTGACGCAATTGTGCCCACAAACTGTGCTCTGCAAGAAAATTATGGCGTAGGCCAAAGCTGCCAAAAAGCGACAGCACTGACCGTACCATAAATCAAAGAATCAAGTAAATTCTTTAAGCTCGCCGACCATGGTCTACCCATCCAGATGGATTCTTGTACTGTCCCGCAGCCATACGCAATCAAAGAAAAAATTCCGACAAAGTGTCCCGCCACAGCAGCATTGGCATGTAATCCATAGGCTTGTAACGCCAATAGACCGCCTAGTCCAGCAATCACTACGTTCAGTATGAACCATTGCGTCAGATATTTACCCATCGCTGGTGCACCTGGTGAACGTAAAGTAATCAATGCCACCGGACCTTCACGGAATTTTTGCTGCATCGCCTCAGTTTCGATCTCTTTCATATCTGTGCAATGCGGCATCGAATACAAACCAGCCTCAAGTTTGGCACTGTTCAAAACCTTGCGCACCTCTTCTTCATTCGGCAAGGGGCGATATTCTGAGTTATGCCATTTAAAGACCATGTGGATCAAACTGCTGGCGAAAAAAACGCCTATCGCGGTGACCAAAATCGGTAGCCATAATTGTAGTAGTGTCATATTGTCTCCTTTTGATTGTTGAGCCGATTTTCGCCTGCGTTGCAGAAATCAAAGGCGTGTCAGAAATATACGCTAAGCTCGTGGGGAATTCAGCTTGAAAATGGCTTGGCGTGCGCTGTATGCAACAAGTTGACGAGGATGAGTGGCGAGCACTGTAGTGTCGGGTAAAGTCAGTGAAAAATAAGTGGGAAGCTTTTCCTTTCCTAATCCGGCTGTTATGCTAGCGCGCGGCTTGGCAAGCTGATGTATGTTAACGCTTCCCGACTTCCACTTTTAAAAATAAAAAAGAGACACAGTATGACTTTATCTTCTTGTACACCTCGTTTTACGCAATCTCTCAGTCTGAGAGCCTGCTTTAGTATCGGCTTAAGCTTATTCGCAAGCGCTGCCTGGGCACTCGATCCTTTAAGTTTTGCACGTTATGATCAGGTGCGCACTTCGGCTTTGCATTTGGATCTGCAAGCTGATTTTCAGAAAAAAAGTTTGCGCGGCAGCGCGCAATTGCAACTCAATTGGCTCGATGACAAAGCGCGTGATGTCGTGTTGGATACACGTGATTTGAAAGTGGATGCTGTGCAGATGCAAGACGCGCAGGGCAAGTGGAAAAATGTGAAGTTTGCGATGGGCGCGGTCGATGCAGAAAAAGGCCAAGCTTTGACTATCACTTTACCGAGTCAAGCCAAGCAAATCAAAATCACCTATCAAACCTCACCAAAAGCCAGCGCATTGCAATGGCTAACCCCTGCACAAACTATGTCGGGCAAGCGTCCTTACATGTTTAGCCAATCGCAAACTATCCATGCACGCTCTTGGGTTCCTATACAAGATACACCTGCAGTGCGCTTTACTTATAGCGCGAATGTCAAAACTCCCGCCGGTTTACGCGCAGTAATGAGTGCGGAAAACGATGCAAAAGGGGACGGTAAAGGTGGTTGGAAATTCACCATGCCGCAAGCAATTCCCGCTTACCTACTGGCGATTGCGATTGGCGAAATCGAGGTACGTCAACTCGGCCCACGGACTGCAGTGTATGCTGAGCCACAACGTATTCAAGCAGCAGAATACGAATTCGCCGATACCGAAAAAATGATCGATGCAGCGTCGTCTCTCTATGGTCCGTATCGTTGGGGACGTTATGATATGTTGGTTTTGCCACCTTCTTTTCCTATTGGCGGCATGGAAAATCCGCGCTTAACTTTTTTAACACCGACCATGATCGCTGGTGATCGGAGCTTAGTCGATTTAATTGCGCATGAACTGGCGCACAGTTGGTCCGGCAATTTGGCGACGAATAGCACTTGGAAACATTTTTGGTTAAACGAAGGTTTCACCACCTATGTGACTTCACGCATCATTGAAGAAATTTATGGCAGTGAGATTGCGCTGATGAATCTACAATTGGAACAACAAGAACTATTCGATTCTTTGGTTGCGATTCCTCTCAACAAACAAGGTTTGATTACGCGTGATGCCGATGAAAATCCGAATGACACGTATACTGATGACGGCTTGGTGTACCCAAAAGGCGCTTGGTTTTTACATACGCTGGAACAGCGTGCAGGCCGCGCCGTATTTGATCCTTTCTTACGCTCTTGGTTCGATCAGCATGCTTTTCAAAGTGTTGATACTGCCCAATTCCTCACATTTCTAAAGCTTCATTTGCTCAGTAAAAACCCTGCCATCATGAGCGACGCAGAACTTGATGAATGGATTTATGGCAGTGGTGTTCCTAGCTCAGCTAAGCGTGCACAATCACCACGTTTAGCTGCGCTAGATCAAGCGAAAATGGCGTGGTTAGAAGGTAAATTACCCAGTCAAGACTTAGCAATGAAAAATTGGAACGCGACTGAGTCTATGTATTTTTTGAACTACATCAATAACAAAGCCAACGCTAAACAATTGCAAGAACTCGACGCTATTTTTCATTTGGGAAAAACCCAGAACAAAGAAATCGCCTTTCGTTTTTATCTGGCGTCCATCAATGCCAACTACACAGCGAATCAAGCTGATTTAGAAGGTTTTTTAATGAGCGTAGGGCGCAAAAAATTCGTTTTGCCCTTATACACTGCGCTATTAAAAAACACCGCGACACAGTCATGGGCTCGGCAGGTGTACAGCAAAGCCAAAGAGCGCTACCACCCAGAGACTCAGGCAGGTGTGAATAAAATATTAAAAGCATCCGAGAAATGATACGGCAGATTCGCAAAGAAAAATAAGTGAACCGAATCAGAAGCGAATTCAGATTCGGTTCACCCTGTTCAGGGCAAGTCTGGATGACTTGCCCATTTTTCATCAAACGTCAAATCTTGATGTTTAATTGGGTTGTCCGACAGGACCATTTTGTTACCAATACGCCAGCATCGCTAAGTTGCTGGCAAAGATAGGCATCGTCTACCCATAAATCGTGATTGCCCAATACCGCGAATTTTCCCTAAGGCGCATGCACTTTGGCGATCATAGGAATTAACTCCTCCATGTACCGCGCTTTGCACGAAATAAAATCACCGCCCAAAAACAGTAAGGAAACATCATGCTTAGCAATCGCATCGAAAGCATTGCGAAAAATTTGTGGATGTGTCGTTGGGCCGGCATGAAAGTCACTTAAAAAAGCGATGGTCAAAGGAGTCTGCGGTGGTCGTACTGGTGCGAGTGAAATTGTGTATTTAGTGACGTACAATTTGCCATGTAAGCCAGGTCGATAGCAAAACTTCGCAATCAAACCGCGACATAGCAAGGTGTTGAGAATAAGCTCGCCCCAATGACGCCTGAGATGATTATGTTTGCCGCGCGGAGATGGCGTCATGCTTGAAATGGGAATTAGGTTTGTTAAGTGTTCGCATCTTACGTTGATGAGTTTAACGATGGAGGATATTGCATTTGCAAATAGAAGTTTAAATTTTGAGCTGGCTGATCCAACTATTCGCTATCTTCACTACTTCCCAGCGCCACCATATACGGTTTGGCTTCGGCCGACTTAATCAAGGATGAATCAAAATCCGATAATTTTACGTGTTAAATCAAGTTATGAATTTACGTGATCAATTGTTCCCAGACTCAATTTTTGACCAGCAAACGAACGGAAGGTGAGAATACCGCATAAGCAAATACTTATTCTGTCGTTTTGATTTTGGCATGCTTTGGCTATGATCATGCTTTCTAAAGTAAATACTGCGTCCACCTCAACATGAAAATTCGTCATATCGACCTTGATGATAGAAGCATCAACGCAGAGCACGAAGCTCTGGCATTGCCTCCTATCGAGTATGAAGTGACGCATGCGCACGAACATCCGATTTTGCGGATACTCAGTTATGCGGTCGTGGCGATTTTGGTTGGCTTGCTTGTGTATTTGGTGTTTCGCTTGTTTTTCGGCGGAAATGAACAAACCGGCATGGCACTGATTTCGCAGACTCTGCATGATCCCTTGTTTTGGAGTGCGGTCGGGGTGGGGTTTTTGGCGCAAGTAATTGATGGTGCGCTAGGGATGGCGTATGGCATCACCTCGAGTAGCTTTTTACTTGCCGCTGGTGCACCACCGGCTCTGGCCAGCGGTGCAACGCATTTGGCTGAGGTTTTCACGACTGGTATTTCTGGGGTCGCGCATTTGAAAATGGGTAACGTAAATAAGAAATTATTCTTTGGCTTACTCGTACCTGGCATTTTCGGCGCACTTGTGGGTACCTATATTTTAAGTAGTATCGATGGTAAAGCTCTGAAACCTTACATCAGTGTGTATCTCTTATTGATGGGTATTTATGTCTTTAGTAAAGCTTTTCGTTATATCAAAGCTAAGTCCGAGATCAAGACTGGCAAGGTGATTTCACTCGCCTTCTTCGGCGGCTTAATGGATACCACGGGCGGTGGTGGTTGGGGACCTATCGTCACAACATCTTTGGTTGGCT
>JAYVHZ010000124.1:0-7273 GCA_043770645.1 Undibacterium sp.
TACCACCTTCAAGAATGTCGCAGTCGGTCGTATTGATTACGCCACAACAGGTGACTCTCACGGAAAAAAAATTATTAAAGATAATCAACTTGGTGACAAAGTGGTTTGGTTATTCAACTACAACACCACGAATTACTACCTTGCGTGCAATGCACAAATGCCGACAGAAATCATTTCGATTTTAAACACAAGCCTGCGCGAACTTAAAGCGGATGGCACATTCGAAAAAATTGACAATCGATATTGAAACTAAGCTTGAGCACTTTGGGTTCAGGCCTTCCGTTTAACATTTGACATCTGCCAACGCCACTCTCCCTCTGATTTATTCACAGATGAATGTCAAATGTAAGGTCTGACCCGGCGCTCCGCATTTTTTAGAATAAAGGGTTTTAGAAAAAATTTAGGAGTGATTAAACATCGAAATTTCGTCAACGCAGTTGAAATCACTTTTCGATAAACGCACAATCAAATTGGCCCCCTTTGCATCCTTTTTAAAATTCTCCCTTAAAGTTGGTACATCGTGCTGATAGAATTGAGCTTCGGTTATGAGTTGCCATCCGGTTGCCATTGCAACCTCTCGAAATTCTTTGTAATGAATACAAACTGTTGAATCCAAGCTCAGATCAAAGCCAGAGTAACTTGCTCCATTTTTCACTGCCATTCCTAAATACCAGTCAAGCCTTGGTCTTAGTAAATTAAACCTGATATTTGGATATTCTTTCTCGAGATATTTCAATGGAATAGCGGGAAATTTCACATCAAATGCGCGTTCGACAATTTCTCTTGTAATGCGGCCATCTTCACTCGACAAAACTTTTCCAATATTTTGGAGCAATTCGTCTTTCGTAAAAGGAAACGGCGGCAAAAATTCTCTTATTTGTTCAGGTTCTGTCGCCGTTCTTTTCCCTTTATCAGATTTATTTTTCATGCTCTCCTGCATATAAATTTCATTTGCAATTGATTCGCTTATCAAAACACTTAGAAGAAGTAAAGTCACACTCAAAATTGAAAATACAAATCCACTTCGACGCCATGCAGATCTCTTCAAATTAATTGTTGCTGTGTTTTCCAAATCACTACTTCCTTGACTTGTCATTTTTTCGCCCTCCATTTTAGAAATTCTGAGTAAAGTAAAAAATAGGCTCAAGCCTCGACATGCAATATCACCAAATCTAACTAGCAATTTGAGTCACCGCCGAATCATCCAAAATTGGAGGAGCTGGTTCAAAGATCGAACCTATTCTTCTACGGTTCTCCTTAAGCGAATTTCAAGCACTTTGATCAGATCACTGATGTGTTGTTTCGGGACTTGACCCCGCGCTTTCGGACTCAACGTTGATGCGGATGCAGTTTAACTAAATGATAGATAAACTCCGCTAAATTTCGCGGACAACTCGGACACCGAACAGCACCCTTATCACCTTCAATCATCTGAACACCGCAGCCGGGGCAATACCATATTCCGCCCCAAGAGAAATCAAATTCACGTTCTCTCGGTTCACGCGATCGCGATACGAAACATTCATAAATCGTTTTCCATTCTCTTTGAGAGACCCATTTCACCGCTAACACAAGTCAACTCGCCATCAATATCCTAGAGAACTTTGCTGCATTTCGGGCAGTGCATTTTGATTGAGTCGATCATGTTGGATTCGTATATTTTGTGGAGTGTGCCTAAAAATAAAATAAGGCAAGCCTGCATTGCAGTTGTTTAAAGCTGGCAATCATTCGGCCAGTATCTTGATTGCATAACTAAGCATTAAATTCCAAGTGATCATTGTGCATCTTCTCTGTGGCCCAAATTTCAATGCTGGAATATAGCTCTGTGCGAGACCATCTTGCATCGATGTTGCGTGAAAAAGTAAGATGAACTACAGCGACGCGGTTTGTACCATCGTGTAGAGAAAATAGAAAATCATCACAGTCTTGTCGCTGAGCTAGAGCGGTTAACCTTATCCCAGACAAGATGTGCTTGCGTGGAAGCTCGGAACTAAGTTGGCTTTCAATGTGCTTCGGATTCGGTATGGCATACCAAGGCTCTAAATAGTTCATATTTAACCACTCAATGAATTTATGCGACAAGAAGATGACAACATTTTCTCGAAAACATCTCGTGATTGCGGGGTGAATTTTGTGTCTTAAAAACTCAAAGACCTTGCCCGCCAGAAAAAAGGACAACATCAAATATTTTTTATGATGCTGCCCTTTTTGATTGCATTCACTTCGATCGATCATAAATGCGTCATGTCAAGACTTGACCCCTTGCTTTCAAGATTTGACCCTCGACGTTATATTTGGGTTCTGATAAAGTCAATAACCAATTTCCGTTACACCTCTTTACGAAATAATTAGAAGGAAAAATATGCAATCGATTTCCCATGAAGAACTTACGAAGTCTGTAAAGAAATTTCATCGATACATATTCTGGGCAGCCGGTATTGTGTTGCTTGTTTACTTTATCTGGTTCGGCCTCATTGTCAAACATCCTCTATCAAAGGCGCCTGATACTTGGGGACAGTTTGGCGATTTTATTGGCGGCATATTTAATCCCCTTATTGCATATGCCGCGTTCCACTGGATCACTCGTTCGGTACTTATCCAAGGAAAGGAATTGGCTGATACTAGAACGGCCCTCTTGGCAGCTGCGCGGGCACAGTCAGAGCAAGCCTTGCACTCCAGTTTAGCCTTAAATTTGAGCTTAATTCGTGCGAAAATCGACTCCGCAGAGACTAACATCGAACTAATTTCAAGAGACATTGAATTTGTTGCAGGTCAATATGCCAAGAATGGTATCCAATATGAACTGTACACTCTAGATGGTCGTCGGCTTCAAGGATCTGAAGCAATGCCTTATATTGCTGATTCACATGAAAGTTTGAAGGAATGTCTCTCAGAAAGAAAACAGTTACTTTTAGAAATGGAAACTTGCATCAAACAAGCCTCAACTGAAATATAACTCAAGATTCTACATACGCGACTCTAGTGCAAAATGGCATGCGGCTTTCTCGCGGCCAATTAAACGACAAAATAGTGAGCGACGCCAGATGGGGTCAATTCTTGACATGCAACATCACCAAAAATAATTCATATTTTTAGTCTCTGTCCACTCACAAAAAACAAAAAGGGCGAACACAAAATCCGCGTTCGCCCTTCAATCATCAACAGAATCAAACCAAACTACGCAACTCCCGCAACGGCACAGACACCGGCGCCAAATCCGCACCCTGCGTCGTAATCGTCGCCAACAATTGATTCAACTTCACAATCGCTGCTGTGTGCACACTTTGGGGTCAGGCCTTACGTTTGACATTTAACATCAGCCAACGCCACTCTCCCTCTGATTTATTTACAGATGAATGTCAAATGTAAGGCCTGACCCTGTAATCCATGACCCCGTAATCCCACTCGACCTGCTAGGATCACATCAATTTGTAATTCGTTGGATTAAATTGGTAACTACTGCACAACCAAACCCACTGTTTACATTGCCTTTCAAACTTTAAGCTTGATGCTGGGTCTTCAATTAACATTACCGACAGTTCATCATTCTGTTGCAATACCAAAGCGATAATGTATGAAGTACCTTTTTCTCTTGCAGTCGCTTCTTCATTGCTAGTTAAAGTAAATTCTTGCCCTTTAAAATTCAAAGATTTTACTTCGATATAGTATTTTCGCCCGTCTATACTCGTAGCCTCAATATCATATCCAACATTTTGCCGACTAACATCAATAGCACTCCATCCTTTTTTGTTGAACAAGTCAAAAATCTGCTGTTCTGCACTACGCCATTTAACTAAACTTAGATTTCCGTTAGGCAGCCTTTCTGTTTTTTCGAAGTCAGACTTATGACTAACCACTGTTAAAGGGGTATAAGAAACACTCTCTGTTTTTGGCAAAATTTTATCTGAAACCTCACTACTTGATATGCCTGCCACAAGGCGTCTCAGATCATTGCCTACACCATTTTTTTCAACAATCAAATCAACAAAATCATTATCAAATTTCTCGCTAGATTTAATAACTTCATGCATTGAAATAATCGCTTTTTTTACTGACCAAATTTTCCAATTTAGACTTATATTTTCTATCCCAATCCGCTTTATTGAGTATTGCTTCGATAAGTAGGACACAATTTCTGAAGCACCTTGAATCGAAACGGCTCGTGTTGATAGCAATGGAGAAAGGAACTCTAAGGTCGCATATTGGATGCCCAAATACTGAATTAAGGGTTCGATACCTTCTATACTAGAAAATTTTGGTGAAATTATTTTTTCATTGGAACCATGTGTCAATAGTTCGAAATCTATCGAATTCATCCACTTAGGTTTATAAAAATAATTTGAAGTCCTTGAGCTAAATTCGCTCTTTATAGCTTCGATAAAATAGGTTCGAAATGATTTCTTTTGTAGTCCTAACATTCTTGGGTCAAACATTGGCGCAAGGACGCTCATTTTGCGGCACTGGTCTTCACTAGGCTCTTGGATCAAGAAATAGGACTCAAGAATATTGACATAAATTTTGCCTAATTCTTTAATTGTAGAAATTGTTATGTCATCATAAATTACCTTTGTCCTTGATGGATCGGTGCTTATGTTTCCATTTACTTTCACTCCAAACCCAGTAACTTCTATCGTTGGTAAAAAAGCGTGTACAACGGCATCGCTTGGATCTTGCTTAATTACATCTTCAAATTCAGGTAATGCTATTGATGCATTCTGTCCTTGAAAAATTAGCCATCGACAGCTATTCGAACCGTGTCGAAGAATCGCTCTTAAAGTCACGTCATCAATCTTTTCACGTTCGATGCAAATAATTTTAGATTCTTGATTGTCACCGATAATTATTTCAGACAAATTCCGTAAAAATAAAATGGCGGTCGGATCAATTCCTTCAAATTCAGATTCAACAAGTTGTCCAACCAAATTCGAAAAAACAAAGATTGTCTTAAATCCCTCAGACTTCAAAGCATTGATCGTCAAAGTTAAATCATTTCTCACACTTTGGTTGATCTCATGAGGTATACGAATTAACGGGACGTTCTCAACGTTAGGCACTACCAATCGAGTTAATTCTCTTGAAAAAGTCGCTTCAAGTTCGCCACTAAAAATATGCACTGAATCGGCAAAATGCACTACTGATTTGAATCCGATCCCGCGATATCCTATATTTGAATTGCGCTCTTTTTGAGACGCTGCGCTTCGACACAGGGCTTCGAAATCTTGGACTGTTATTTCTCGGCCATCATTTGCCACAACTATATAATTTTTTATTTTTTGAATTTTTAAACGACTAGAAATCGCATCGTCAGCATTTTGCAATAGCTCTATAAACGACCTTGAACTATAACTTTCCGCAATATATCGTTCCAATCCTGCTAAGTCAGCAAGCAAGTTAGGCGAACTTTGAGCTTCAAATAGTAACGGTTGTCTTACAGATTCTAATATTCGATTCATTGTGGACTAACCTTTCTACCACGGCCTTTTTGCTGGATATATTCTTAATTTTGCTGGCTCTTCCATCTCAGTCAGGAAAAAATAGAATTTTATTGGAGAAATTGCGAAAAAATTTTCAATATCAACGCTTTGTTTCTCCGTGCCAATTACCTTACCATTCACATCAAATGCCGTACCGATAATTTCTATGTTCTCTCCAAGAACACCGCCATTCACGGCATGGATCTCCCCGAAAACCTCAACACTTGCGCCTGGAATTCCATTTAACGAGCTTCTATTGTCAAATATGGCATTTAATCCCACGAGATTCACACCAAATTTCTCCTCCAGCATTTCAAGCTGCTCAATATTTTGAATCTGCTTTGCATATCCTTCGCGCATTAAATATCTCCAATCTTTAAACAATAGAACAGGCTAATTTTTTAAAACCAAACAAATGTACTTCATACATTTCAAGACTGTTGAAATGTTGAAGCTGATCCCTATTTGGTGAATGAATGTCAAATGTAAGGCCAGACCCCCGTGGTCGCCCTATAATAAACCCACGAGTAAATCAACATCGAATGGAGAAATGCGATGTTTCCCCCTTTTGGTCGAATAGTGGAAACAATTAATCCAAGCACGCAGGCTACGGTTCACTAATCGTACCGACAACGCCATTAAAATTACTGAAATCGTGCACGCATTTCACATATAAATTAAATATTGTCTCAATCTGAATGAGCGTGAAACAAACTTCAGGCCTAAGGGTTACATACTTTGATACAGAAAATTTCTTAAATCGCTTTTCATGATCATCAGATTCGTCAAACCCCGCACCATAATGCACAAGATGATTCCGAATTGCTTGTATTTCAAATAGCTCTTGCCAATGCTGAACATTTTCATCAATGTTTATCTTAAGGACTTTTTTTGCATATGTAAGTGATCTCTTGATGCCAGAATCGCGTAAGTCCGAAGGAGATACCGTTACATTATCCTTTGCCCCCTTCATCTTTACTATTTCATCTAGATTTTGCTCAACTATCCCATATGAAGCGATGAATGCTGCTCGTAGAAGACTTTGTCTTGTCGCGTTGATATTGCCGATTTTATTATGATCCGCAGAAGATGTCGCATTCTTCAATAGTTCAACAAAATGGGCATCGGTGGCTTTGATTGCTTCAAAAAGGTACATCAACTCAATAATCGATAGAAACCTTGGGACGCTGAAAGTAATATCTTCTGTCTTATTCATATCTTTTTTGATGACTAATACCAACGTTAAATTAAAACTAATTGTTGGGTAGAGTAAGCACGCCCCTGTCGTGCCTACTCAATATTCAAACTCAAGCCAAACTACGCAACTCCCTCAAAGCCACAGACACCGGCGCCAAATCCGCCCCCTGCGTCGTAATCGTCGCCAACAATTGATTCAGCTTCACAATCGCTGCTGTGTGTTGTTCGCGCCAGCTTGCGATGTCTTCTTGGCGTGATAGCAGTGATTTGGTGACTTGGCTGGCGATGGAGTACACGTCGTCGCGGGCGCTGCCGCGAGCTTGTGTTTGCCATAGCGTGTCGGTTGGCAGGCGGTTGATTTGATCGCGCCATCCGGTTAAGCCTAATTCGGCATCGACGCCAAAATAAGTGCGGGCGGCTTTTTCTAAATCACTGCCTGTGCTTTGTGCCAGATCGACTAAGTCCAAGGCTGGGAAGATGAATTCCAGCGCGGCTAAGTTTTCTGCTAGGCCTGCTTCGACGCCGGCTTTGACCAAGGCTGCGCTGGCTTCTTGTAAGCTGGCGTAGGCTGCGGCTGGTAACCAGGTCGCTACGTTGGCGCG
>JAYVHZ010000125.1:0-9023 GCA_043770645.1 Undibacterium sp.
TTCCAAGCCCCACTCAGCGATAGGGCCGAGTTTTGGTGATAAGCCAAAGAATACCAGTAAATCATCGAGTGGCAAACGTCGTGTTACGCCGTCGGCACCAGTCACTTTAATTTCAGCTAACTTGTCATCTTTGGTTTCAATGCCAGTCACTTGGCCGATGATTAATTGCATTTCAAAGTTGTCGCACATTTCTTTCATTTTGGCGACAGACGCTGGTGCTGCGCGGAAGTCATCACGACGGTGCAATACGATGACTGATTCCGCTTTTCCTGCAAGTGCCAAGGCCCAATCTAGAGCAGAATCACCACCGCCACAAATCACCAGATTACGGCCTTCGAAACGACTTGGATCTTTCACACGGTAGAATACCTGTGAACCCTCGAAAGCTTCAATGCCTTCTACTTTTAAGGTACGTGGCTGGAAAGAGCCTACACCAGCGGCAATGAAAATCGTTTTGGTGATGAATTTTGTACCTAAAGATGTTTCCAGATCAAAGCGACCATCGGCGCGACGTTGCACCAAAGTGACTTCTTGATTTAGGTGGAAAGTTGGCTCGAACGGTTCAATTTGCTTGAGTAAATTATCCGTTAATTCTTGACCTGTACAAACCGGAACCGCAGGAATGTCGTAGATTGGCTTGTCTGGATATAATTCTACGCACTGGCCGCCAACGACTGGCAGAGAATCAATCACGTGTGCTTTAATTTCGAGTAGACCAAGTTCGAAGACTTGGAACAGACCAACTGGACCTGCGCCGATGATGACGGCATCGGCCTCAATTACGCCTGTTGCTGCAGAGTTTTGTTTGTTGTCCATACGACTTTATATTCTTTAAAAAAATGGGCAAATCGGTTCGCTGAAACCTTTGCGTTGATCATGCAAAACTAAAGCGGAAAAAATTAACGCTCGAGATATTGCAGTTTGTCTTTCACGTCTTTCCAATCATCAGCGTCCCCTAAAGGCGTTGTCGTTTTGGTGATCGAAGGCCAACTACGGATCAAATCAGCATTGATTTTAATAAATTGCATTTGATCTTGCGGAACGTCTTCTTCTGCGTAAATTGCGTTAACCGGACATTCAGCCACGCAGACCGCGCAGTCGATGCATTCGTCAGGGTCAATCACAAGGAAATTTGGACCTGCGCGGAAGCAGTCCACTGGGCAAACATCAACGCAATCAGTATAGCGACAACGGATGCAAGATTCGGTCACAACGTGGGTCATAACAGGCCTATCAATAAAAGAATCGGGGGTGAAGCGCTACTGGAAATGTCGATGTAGCTGCAAAGCCTTGTATTTTAAGGCAAATCGTCCGAACTCACAATTGCGGCTTAGATAAAATTAGCATAAGTAAATGTGGTTTGCGGTAATCGCGTCTGCTTTGGGAGGTGCTTTTTAATTGCGGGTCGAGATGAAAGGTAAGTGCTGTTGACTGCCGTATAATCCGCTCTGCCTCTCATATTTTCCTTTTTTTGTAAAAAGACGATGAATTCTTTAATGCCAAAACTATTGGTTGCCCGAGCGATGTTTCCAGACGAGCTTGCGCGATTGGGTGACTATTTTGAACTTGAGCTCAATCAAGAAGACCATATTTTTTCGCCAGGCCAGCTAATTGAGCGTTTGCAAGGAAAATTTGGCATGATTTGTACATCAAGCGCCAAAGTGAATCAGGCGCTCCTCTCACGGTTGCCTGAATTGAAAATTGTTTCAACGATCGCGGTTGGTTATGATAATTTTGATTTGCCGGCATGTACGCGAAATCAGGTGATGGCGACCAACTCACCAGATGTCTTGAACGAAACAACAGCCGATTTTGCTTGGGCTCTGATGATGGCGACTGCGCGTAGAATCACTGAAGCTGAGCACTTTTTACGCGCAGGTGAGTGGGAAAAGTGGAGTGTGGATTTTTTTGTTGGTGCAGATATTTATGGCTCCCGTTTGGGGATTTTGGGAATGGGGCGTATCGGTCAGGCGATAGCGCGTCGTGCTGCTGGATTTGGGATGGATGTCATCTATCACAATCGGAATCGACTAAGTCCTGAGCAAGAGTCGGCTGCGCATCATGCCCGTTATGTCGATAAAGAAACCTTGTTGCGCGACTCAGATCATTTGATTTTGACGCTGCCATACTCCTCTGAGTCGCATCACATTATTGGCGGGGCGGAGCTCGCGCAAATGAAGTCAAGTGCTACTCTGATCAATATTGCACGAGGTGGCATTGTGGACGATTCGGCTTTAATTCAAGCTTTGCGCAATCGGCAAATCGCAGGTGCGGGATTGGATGTGTTTGAAAATGAACCGTGTTTTCATGCTGATTTCTTAGCTCTAAAGAATGTTGTCTTAACTCCTCACATTGCGAGTGCATCGGAACGAACCAGAAGGGCGATGGTAAGTCGTGCGATCGATAATTTGATCGATGCCGCACGTGGGGATGTTCCGCGTGATTTGTTAAATCCTGACGTAATGATTGCTTAGGTTCTCTATGAAAAAATAGGCACTAACATGTTTGTTGAGTGCCTATCTTGCTTCTGATCCTAATTGGCGAATCTAAAAAATTAGTCTAAATCAATCTTTCAATGACTCAATCAGATCAATGTATTCTTGCATCGCGGTGTCTTTTGAGGTGCCTTTCAATTCTGCCCACGCATCAAATTTGGCGCGTGCAACAAAATCTGTCATGCCAGGACGGTCGCCGCTGGCGTCTCCACTACTGGCTTGTTTGAATAGTGCATAAATCTTCAATAAAGTCATATTATCAGGGCGTTCTGGTAAATTCTTGGAATCAGCTTGGGCTAGATTGAATTGGTCGACGAGGCTCATAAAATCTCCTGGTGCTAGAAAGTAATTAAGAAAATGGGAAGCGCTTTTGAAAGCCACAGACTACTGACTAAACTGCTTCTATTATCTAGCTTAACAGTATTGTCATTCGCTTTCTATAGAAGTTTTCTTCAAACAAATAAGGCGTTTTCTGTGCTGATGAAATCGTCCGCGAAAAAAAACGCCAGAGTTTTCTGGCGTTCTTGGGAAATAAAATGGTCAGGCTATTAATGTATGGTCGGTTCTGCGCCACAACAAACTTTGAATTTTTTGCCGCTACCGCAAGGGCAGGGATCGTTTCTGCCAACTTTCGGTGCGTCGCGTTTTACAGTGGAGACACCGGATTTGCGTAATGGAGCCCAAAAGCGACGGATTTCTCCAATGGACGCTTCTAGTTGCAAGGCGAGATGATGACATTTCTCTGGCGTGTCGACTAACTTCGTTTCCTCTTCTTCTATTTCCTCTGCGCCGAGTAAGTAAATTGGTTCGAGCAATGGTGCAATGGTCGGTGATTCCCACGCGGCTTCCCAAGCTTCTTCCCGTAGTTGCATTCCTTCCCAAAAGCCCCAGGCCCAAGTCTCCCCATCGATCAGGTCTTTGCCGTTGACTTCCATTACACAAAACAAAGGCTCAAATTCTTGTGGCGCTACTTCAAAGGTGATTTGAATCTCATTCATGAAACGGGCAATTAGAGCGGTTATCCGTTGCATTTCTTTGGGATTCTTAAATTTTGGCTCGCCCTCGTCAGGTAATCCCCATACTAGTGGTAGCCATTCGTTCATGGCAATGACTTCGGGCCCAAGTGCGATCGCTGTCAGATAGCCGTGCAAGGCATCCATGGTCATGCCGTCATCGCCTACGGCGTCGGACATTAAAAATTTATCGAGTTCGTTGAACTCTTTGTCACTGAGGGGTTCATCTAGGTGCATGATACTTGCTCGTCTTAAAGTGGTTTTTAGATGGGATCGCCGTGTAATTTGAACTTGGATCTGAATAGCCGAAGTGTAGCGCTTTGTTTCTGGTTCGTGGTAAGAAAGCACGTACAATGACGTCTATGAGCTCAAATAATCTAATGCCTGGCGGCCATGCGGCTGAAATCCTGCCAGATGAACTGTTGAATGTGCAATCAGAATTCGATAGAAGTCAGACCGATTTTTCAGGTCTGAACCCCGACTGCGTGTTTGATGCCATGCATGCGCAAGGCTTTCATTGCGATGGACGATTATTGGCGCTAAATAGCTATGAAAATCGGGTTTATCAATTGGGTATGGATGATGCGCCGCCTTTGATCGTCAAGTTTTATCGTCCTTTGCGATGGAGCGATGCGCAGATCAGAGAAGAACATCAATTTGTGACGCAATTGGATGCCGCTGAAATACCTGTGGTGCCTGCTTTGCTAGACCTGAATGGCGATAGCTTGCGCGAATTTTCGGGTTTTCGTTTCGCCGTGTTTGCCCGTCAAGGTGGTCGTGCGCCTGAACTAGATCGCACCGGTATTCTGGAGTGGATAGGGCGCTTTTTGGGACGCATTCATGCGGTTGGGGCGCAACAGTCTTATCAATATCGGCCACAGATAAACCAGCAGACCTTTGGTGATGTGTCGTTGGATTATCTTCTACAGAATGATTTTATTCCCTCGGATATTTTGAATGCCTATGAAGCGACTGCACGCATGATGTTGGCTGCGGTCAATCATGCTTATCACCAAGCGGGTGTGGTGCAAAATCTGCGTTTGCACGGTGATTGTCACATGGGGAATGTACTTTGGACTGAGGCTGGTGCACATCCGGGCCCACATTTTGTTGATTTTGATGATAGTCGAACGGGGCAGGCGATACAGGATTTATGGATGCTATTGTCTGGCTCTCGTCAAGACATGCAAGAACAGCTATGCGATATTTTGATGGGTTACGAAGACTTTTACAGCTTTAACCCGGCTGAGCTGCACTTGATTGAAGCTTTGCGTAGCCTGCGTTTGTTACACTATTCAGCATGGCTGGCGCAGCGTTGGACCGATCCAGCGTTTAAGCAAGCTTTCCCTTGGTTTAACACTCAGCGTTACTGGCAGGATCGGATTTTAGAAATGCGTGAGCAAATTGCCTTAATGGATGAAGCGCCATTGCGCGTCTGATAATTTGTGCTTCGCGACCTAGTTTCTAGGCTCTTTGCAGAGCTCTCATCGTTTACAATGACATTATTCCGATTATTTTCTTTTATGTGATAGCTATGACACAAGATGAATTAAAACTCGCTGTCGCCCAAGCTGCGATCGCGTATGTAGTTGAAGGTGAAATTATTGGGGTTGGTACAGGTTCTACAGCCAATTTCTTTATTGACGAATTGGCAAAGATCAAGCATAAAATCAAAGGGGCGGTCGCATCCTCAGAAGCAACCGCAAGCCGTTTGCGTGGTCACGGTATTTCCGTGTTTGATTTGAATGATGTTAGTTCTATGTCGGTGTACATCGACGGTGCTGATGAGATCACCGCAAGTGGTGCAATGATAAAGGGTGGTGGCGCTGCGTTGACACGTGAAAAGATTGTTGCATCAGTAGCCAAATCATTTGTCTGTATTGCAGATGGTTCTAAACTGGTGAATTTACTAGGTAAATTTCCTTTGCCCGTTGAAGTTATTCCTATGGCGCGAGAGTCAGTGATACGTGCGTTGAATATGTTTGGTGGCGAGGCAAAATTACGGATAAAGGATGGTGCGGCATTGTTGACTGATAACGGCAATATCATTGTTGATGTCCATGGATTGCAAATTGCCGATCCTACTGCATTAGAAGCGCAGATTAATAATATCGTCGGCGTCGTGACCGTGGGATTATTCGCAGCGCAAGGTGCGAATGTTTGTTTGCTAGGTACTGCAGATGGTGTTAAGACTTTGCAGTTTTAATTTTAGTAATAATGATCGTAGTGAATTTGAGGTAAATAGATGGATGATGCACAAATGAAGGATGACGAAGTCATCGCACAAACGAGGCTGTGGCTAGAGAAGGCAGTAATTGGTTTAAATCTTTGTCCGTTTGCCAAAGGCGTGCATATTAAAGATCAGATTCGTTATTTTGTGAGTCACGCTACGACTCCGGAGGAATTGATTAAAGACTTGATGGCGGAATTGGAAGTGCTGGCAGAGGCGAATCCAGAAATAGTCGATACAACGCTGTTGATTCATCCCTTTGTGATGCAGGATTTTCTCGACTATAACGACTTTTTGGAAGTGGCTGACGCAACCTTGGAGGAGTTGGATCTCGATGGTATTTTGCAAGTGGCGAGTTTCCATCCGCAATATCAATTTGAAGATGCTGCGCCGGATGATATCGATAACTATACGAATCGTTCGCCATTTCCAACCTTGCACTTGCTGCGCGAAGATAGTATCGATAAGGCCGTCGACGCTTTTCCAGAAGCTGAGCAGATATACGAGAAGAATATGCAGACGCTGCGCGCATTGGGGCATGAGGCATGGAAGAAACTCTTTATCTAGGATGTCTTTGAGAATGGCAACAGGAGAAGTAGAGTTCAATTATTCTCTTCTGTTGTTGCCTCGAAATATGGAAATGTTTGTTGGCTGTCATTGATGATATGTGCTGTTGCGGCATAAAGCGCGGTGCTTAGACTCTTTCACAGCTCCGCAGTGGCGATTCTTTTTTTATATCCATATTTGTTTTGGTTATGTATGAATTTCTTTTTTTCGTGCAAATGCGCGATAAAAAGTAGCCCAAGTGCAAAGTAGGGGTGCCGAAATTTTTTCTTTTTGGCATGACTTTTGTTGTGTGTTGGGTATAAAGTCGCTTTACTTTCAGCTAATTATTATTAAGTTCGGCTAATTGCTTGGTTTACTAGCTTGGTGATTGTGATTTTTCTTTCGTTTTGCCCCCGTCTTTTCTTACAGAACCATTGCTAGTCTCACTTGGTTTTTCTTAGAATTTCCTTTGATTTTACTTTTTGCTTATTTTTATCGCTTAAAAAATAGGCGTTGATGCCTTGTTATTTTGCAGGGCAGCATGTAAAGTCATGCGTTCTTTTTCTCGCATTACTCCCTTTTTCGTCACTCTTTTTGAAATGTTATGGCTTTAATTGTCCACAAATATGGCGGTACGTCGATGGGGTCTACGGATCGCATTAAGAACGTCGCTAAGCGCGTCGCCAAATGGCATGATGCAGGTTATCAAATCGTAGTTGTGCCGTCTGCGATGTCGGGCGAAACAAATCGAATTATTGGTTTGGCTAAAGAAATTATGGCTGATCCTGATCCGCGTGAACTCGATATGATTGCTTCGACAGGCGAGCAGGTATCAGTTGGTTTGCTGGCGATTGCGCTGCAAGCTTTAGGTAAGAAGGCAGTTTCTTATGCTGGTTGGCAAGTGCCAATTAAGACCGATTCATCACACACGAAAGCGCGTATTGCGTCGATCGATGATGCGAAGGTGAATGCTGATTTGGTTGAAGGTAAGATTGTTATTATTACTGGCTTCCAAGGTGTTGATGAGTTGGGAAATATCACGACGTTGGGTCGCGGTGGTTCAGACACTTCCGCTGTGGCGATTGCGGCAGCTTTGAAGGCGCAAGAATGTTTGATTTATACCGACGTTGATGGCGTCTATACAACCGATCCTCGCGTTGTGTCTGATGCGCGTAAATTGAATACCGTGACATTTGAAGAAATGTTGGAGATGGCATCGCTGGGTTCTAAGGTTTTGCAGATTCGTTCTGTTGAATTCGCCGGTAACTACCGCATGCCTACCCGTGTTTTGTCATCATTGACCGACCCATTAATGCCTTTAGCCGAGGAGATTGTCTCCGGCACTCTGATCTCATTTGAGGATGATACAAATATGGAACAAGCTACAATTACTGGTATCGCATTTAATCGCGATGAAGCAAAACTCACTGTGTTTGGTGTGCCAGACAAGCCAGGTATTGCCTATCAAATCCTGGGTCCTATCGCCGATGCCAATATCGAAGTCGATATGATTATTCAAAACCAATCAGTTGATGGCAAAACCGATTTCACTTTTACTGTGCCGCGCGGTGATTATAACAAAGCGATGGATGTATTGAATGCGAGTGTCAAAGAGCATATCGGTGCCGGTAATATTATTGGCGATTCCAAAGTGTCGAAGGTTTCGGTTGTGGGAGTCGGTATGCGAAGTCATGTTGGTATCGCATCACAGATGTTCCGCACTTTGTCAGATGAAGGAATTAATATTCAGATGATCTCAACATCTGAAATCAAGATTTCAGTTTTGATTGATGAGAAATATATGGAATTGGCGGTTCGTGCTTTACACAAGGCATTTGAATTAGAAGCCGTGTAATTAAGGTCTTCATGTGAGATTTTCATGGCAAGTAGTTGACCAAAGAAGAACTACCCGCTATGATCACGGTCTCGCTTGTAATGCATTGCGTGAGCAAAGCGTTGTGAGAGTGTGGAGACGTGGCCGAGTGGCCGAAGGCACTTCCCTGCTAAGGAAGCATCTGGGGTAACCTGGATCGTGAGTTCGAATCTCACCGTCTCCGCCAAAGAATTGGTGCCCGCTTAATGAAAATTAAGCGGGCATTTTTCTTTTCTGACTTACATAAACTTTATTTATGGCGTAGTCTGTATTTTTTAAGTGAAAGTCCCTTGAATTTCGTTTGATCTTCGTCTATTGTGCAATGCACCAATAATACCAAGGAAAACAATTGGCTCATGAATCTACTAAGAGCAGCTTGTCAGCATTGACACTCGCTGCCGTCGGTATCGTCTATGGCGATATCGGCACCAGTCCCTTATATGCTATGCAAGAAGTTTTTGATCATAAGCATGGCCTAGCACTGAATCCCGAAAATATTTTAGGTATTGTCTCCCTAATTATTTGGGGCCTTATTTTTATCGTTTCATTGAAGTACGTCACCTTGGTTTTACGTGCAAACAACCGCGGCGAGGGCGGGATTATGGCGTTGACGGCGTTGACTTTAGAATCGGTAGGTAAAAATTCGAAGATGTATTTCCCGTTAGTGGTCTTGGGTGTTTTAGGTGCTTCATTGTTTTATGGTGATGGTGTCGTGACCCCAGCGATGACCGTGTTGTCGGCGATTGAGGGTATTAAGGTTGCAACGCCCGCGCTCAAGCCGTTTGTGGTACCAATTACACTGGTTATTTTGATTATTTTGTATTCGGTGCAGTCGAGAGGGACAGCGACAATTGGGAAATTCTTTG
>JAYVHZ010000126.1:0-13254 GCA_043770645.1 Undibacterium sp.
CTTTACGGATGACACCAAGTATCTTTGCCCGGCACCTATTGATGAAGCGTTGACACAAGAAATCAAGACTATGTGTGAGGAGGCTTATCGCGCGGTGAATTGTGAAGGTTGGGCCCGTATAGACGTGTTGCTGCGCGCTAGTGATAACAAACCATTTTTGATCGAGATTAATACTTCTCCTGGAATGACGGGTCATTCTTTAGTGCCGATGGCAGCAAAAGCGGCAGGCATGAGTTATGAAGATGTTTGTATCGAAATTTTGAAGACAGCGCGATTGAAAATCGCAACTGATTCAGAATAATTTATTGCGCAGAAAGTAGAAACTGATTTTATGTGGCAAGACGCAAAGCTACTCAATGCTATCGCTAATGCCTTATTTGGTTTGGTGTTGCTTGCCCTTGTTGCATCGGGCGTTTGGTGGGTGATTCAACGACCTGTATTTTCCTTGCAGACGGTGAGAGTGGAGGCTGAGCAGCAAAAAGAATTGCGGCACGTAAATGCGTTGACGGTACGCGATCAGGCATTACCTAAAATCAAAGGAAATTTTTTCACGACAAATTTGGATCAGGTTAGATTGGCGTTTGAATCCGTGCCTTGGGTGCGTCGAGCCAGTGTGCAACGAGTTTGGCCAAATAAGTTAATTGTGTCGCTGCAAGAACATGAGGTGTTGGGGACTTGGGGTGAGGATGGGCGTTTAGTTTCATTCGCTGGTGATGTGTTCACGGCGAATTTGGCAGAGGCTGAAGAAGACACGGTGCTCGTGAGCTTTTTAGGACCTGAGGGAAGTGAGAAAGAAGTAGTTGCGCAATATCGGCAGTTTAAGGATTGGTTTTCAAGGATTGAATTAGCACCAGAAACCGTTGAATATTCAAGCCGATATGCGTGGAGCGTGGTACTCAATAATGGCTTGCGGGTAGAGTTAGGTAAGGCGCAAGATCAGAATAGCCTAAAAAAACGAGTTGAGCAGTTGATCAAGGTTTACCCGCAGTTAGTGACAAGATTGCAGGATAAAATTATTAGTGTAGATATGCGGTACCCCAATGGCTTGGCATTGCAATCAAGTGCCAATGGATCAAGCCAGAAGAAATGAGGTACCCATGAGTAAGCGGCGAATTTGAATTGAAAATCGGTAAGTGATTGTTTGATGTAATTCCAAGACCCAGTAATTATCAGTAATGAGTACCTTAAAAATTGTAAGTGGAAGACTATGACAAAAGACGCGAAAAATCTGATCGTTGGCCTCGATATCGGCACTTCGAAAATTGTGGCAGTCGTTGCCGAAGTGATGCCTGACGGACGTCATGAAGTGATCGGTCTGGGTCAGCATGAGTCCAAAGGTTTGAAGAAGGGTGTGGTCGTCAATATCGAAGCGACGGTCGAATCGATTCAACGTGCGCTGGAAGAAGCCGAGTTGATGGCCGACTGCAAAATACGCACCGTGTACACAGGTATCGCGGGTAGTCATATTCGTAGCTTTAACTCGAGTGGCATGGTCGCGATCAAAGACAAAGAAGTCACCGCAGCGGATGTGTCGCGCGTGATTGAAACGGCAAAAGCGGTGAATATTCCAACCGATCAGCAATTGCTGCACACACTGCCGCAGGAATTTATCGTTGATAGTCAAGATGATGTACGTGAACCAATCGGCATGAGCGGCATTCGTTTGGAAGTGAAAGTACATATTGTGACCGGTGCGGTATCGGCAGTGCAAAACATCGTGAAGTGCGTGCGTCGCTGTGGCTTGGAAGTTTCAGATCTAATTTTGCAACCGATGGCATCAGCCGATGCGGTCTTAACCAACGATGAAAAAGAATTAGGCGTGGTATTGATCGATATCGGCGGGGGCACCACTGATGTTGCTGTGTTTAGCGAAGGCTCGATTCGTCACACGGCAGTGATTCCAATTGCAGGTGATCAAATTACAAATGACATCGCGATGGCATTGCGCACACCAACATCAGAGGCAGAAGAAATCAAAATCCGTTTTGGCGTTGCTAAGCAAGTGTTAGCCGATCCCGCCGATACTTTGGAAGTACCAGGTTTAGGTGATCGTGGTCCCCGGTCTTTATCGCGCCAAGCTTTGGCCGCTGTGATAGAACCACGTGTAGAAGAACTTTTTGCGTTGGTACATCAAGTCGTACGTGAATCAGGCTATGAAGATGTGCTGTCATCGGGCATTGTGTTAACCGGTGGATCTTCAACGATGCAAGGCATGGTTGAAATGGCCGAAGACATTTTCTTGAAGCCTGCACGCATCGGTATGCCTGCGTACTCTGGTCAATTGGCAGATGTGGTGCGAAGTCCGCGTTATGCCACCGTTTTAGGTTTGTTGTTGGAAGCGAAAAAGCAGTACTTACGAGGTCATATTGTGACGCGTCAAGCAGGTTCGGCGAGCGCAGTTTGGCAGCGTATGAAGGAGTGGTTTCAAGGAAATTTCTAATTCTAATTTTTGATTTAGAAAATAGTGTTTCTTTATAGATGAAATGAGGCGATTTGCAGCATATTTTTTACTAAAATTTGCGGCAATCATTTTATAATGTTGCGAAATACAGTTTTCATTCGCTAGGCATCACATAGGGTGAGGATTAGCGACTGAAAACTGCCTACTTGGGGGTTTCATGATGGAGTTCGATATGGTCGATAACGCTACGCAGGGCACAGTGATCAAAGTCGTTGGCGTCGGTGGCGCAGGTGGTAATGCGGTTCAGCACATGATTAACAAAGGTGTTTCTGGCGTTGAATTCATCGCTGCCAATACCGATGCTCAGGCGCTGACACAATCTGGTGCACACAACGTGATTCAAATCGGTGAGACAGGTCTCGGAGCTGGTATGAAGCCTGAAGTAGGTCGTCAATTGGCAGAAGATTCTCGTACCCGTATTGAAGACGCTTTGCGTGGTGCAAATATGGTGTTTATCGCGGCAGGTATGGGCGGTGGTACAGGCACAGGTGCCGCGCCAGTGTTCGCTCAAATCGCGAAAGAACAAGGCGCGTTGACGGTAGCAGTCGTTTCTAAACCTTTCTCATACGAAGGTAAAAAATGCATGGATATCGCTGACGAAGGTTTAGAAGCTTTGTCTAAGCATGTCGACTCATTGATCATTATCCTCAATGAAAAGCTCGAAGAAATTTACGAAGACGACAGTATGATCGAATGGTTGGGTCACGCAGATAATGTCTTGAATAACGCCGTGGCGGGTATCGCCGAAATCATCAATGTACCAGGTCATATCAACGTCGATTTCAATGACGTGAAAACCATCATGGGTGAGCAAGGTAAAGCGATGATGGGAACGGCGACAGCATCTGGCGTCGATCGCGCGCGTATCGCCGCTGAACAGGCAATTGCCTCACCATTGTTGGATGGTATCGACCTTTCTGGTGCGCGTGGCGTGTTGGTCAACGTGACAGCTAGTCGCGGCTTAAAAGGTAAAGAGATCAAAGAAGTGATGTCAGCGGTTCGTGCTTTTGCAGCACCGGATGCTTCTATCGCCCAAGGTATCGCTTACGACGACAGTATGGGTGATGAAATCCGCGTGACAGTAGTGGCGACAGGCTTAGGCCGCGGCAAGAAAAATATTCAGTTAGTTCAGACGCCGATGCTACGCACAGGTACTCACGATGAGCCGATGATGATGGCGACTCCAGTTGCATCTGCCACAATAGGTAAGACGACGACATCAGTTAACGCTGGGTTTGATAGTCTGACCAAGCCTGCGGTATGGCGCCATTCGGCTACTGAACAAGTTCGTGCATTAGAAAAAAATGGTATGGAAACTTATGATATTCCTGCCTTCTTGCGTAAGCAGGCGGATTGATTATCTGGTATTTGATTTAATTTTGATTCTATTTGAGAATTAGCTTGCAGTGAAATTTTCATCATAAAAACGCCCGCTTTTGCAAAGAAGCGGGCGTTTTTTTTATACAGTATTTTGTGCCGAACTTTATACTGAAATGGCGAAAAGTTATTCTGGTAGTTGTCGGTTCAGCGTCATTTTTAGTTTGTTTAATTGTGCTTCTAAGGCTTCGAAGTCTTCAGCTTGATAGTCGCGAAAATTCTCTCTGCCTTGCTTAACGACTTCAGGGAAAGCACTAGCAAATTGCGCTTCACCTTCTGCGGTTAGTTTAATAAATAATTGACGCCTATCATCGCCACGCTCACGTTGAATTAAACCCCTAGCCTCTAAGCGATCTAGCACGCCAGTCAAGGTTCCTTTGGTGATCAAGGTCTTCTCGCCTAGCTCTTTGCATGTCATTCCTTGGGTGTTTCCCAGTGTCGCAATAATATCGAACTGTGATTCAGTAAACCCCAAAGAGCGAACTCGCTTGGATGAAAGTTTTTCGAATAATTGCATGCATTCAGACAGGAGTCGAATACTGCGTAAGTAACGTTTTTCTAGCATGATATGTAGGTTAAAAAGGTGACAAACAAAAGTCAGTCACCTTGCCCAGCTTAAATTAATTTACCTTCACAGCTTCTACTTGAATCGCCAGTTTTACGTCTGTGGAAAAGCCCCAGTTGACCGCATAGTTCATGCCAAAGTCAGTGCGCTTGAATTCGGCACTAGCATCTGCACCGCAAATTTCCGCTTTAGTCATACCGTCTTGTATGCATTTGAATTTATTCACAGTTAAAGTCACTGGCTTAGTAACACCTAGCATCGTCAATTCACCCTCTACTGCGACTAATTTGTCGCCATCAAATTTCATGGATTTACCAACATAGGTAATAGTCGGAAACTGCGGTACGTTGAACATGTCTTTATTTTTTGCATGATCATTCATTTTTTGCATACCAAAATCGACGGAATTGGCATCAATCGTGATCGTCATCGTGCCAGTTTTCCCTGCGCGATCTAAAGTAATTGTGCCTTCTGTCTTGGTGAATTTTCCACGCCAAAATGAGATGCCTTTGTGATCGGCTTCAAAACTTGGATAGGTATGGGAAGAATCGATCTTGTAGGTTTGGGCAAAACTTGGTGCAGCAACAGCGAACAAAGCAATGGCGAAAAATTTGGATAACTGCATGGTGAAGCTCCTATAAAAAGTGAGTGATACGATTACAGCCCCTCGGGGGAATTACTGGTTAGTGACTACATTGAATTTGATAATGACTTCATCGGCGATCAGGCTGGTATCTTTCCATTCGCCCTCACCGATATTGAACGCTAGCCTTTTGATTGGTAGGCTACCTTCAAAGCTAATGGATTTTCCAGCGGTTTTGATTTGTAAGGGAAAGCTGATTGCGATCGTTTTCCCTTTGATAGTGAGATTACCGCTGACATCCAATTTGCCTGGACCATTGGCTTTCATCCCAGTCGACACAAAACTCGCTTTCGGGAATTGTGCGGCGTTGAACCATTCTTTTTTTAAGACTTCGGAGTTGTATTCTGGCGCTGGTAAATTCAAACTGCTGGCATCAATCTCTACTGAGGCTTTCGAACTCTCTGGTTTTGCGCTGTTGTAATCGATGCTGGCAGTGAATTTCTTAAACTGTGCGGGCACCGGAACACTCATTTGCTTGAAGATAACTTGTACCGAACTCTTTGTCGTATCAACTGCTAAATTCGCAGCATGACTATTGGCGCTCATCATGCCAATGGCTAGCAGTAATGGAGAACTTAGTTTTGCGAATTTGCTCAAAGCTGGTGTCTTTAGGTTTCTCATTATTTATCCTTGTTTATTTTTGTTATGCAAACGTGCAGGTAGCATTCTTGTCAGTACGGTGTCTTTGTCGATGAAGTGATGTTTTAGAGCTGCGGCGAAATGTAGCACCACCAAAATCAACATACCTGTGGTCAAAAACTCGTGTACTTCTTTGAAGTTATCTTTCAATTCTGGATTCGGTGCGATCAATGCTGGCAGCTCAAAAAGTCCCAGGTAAACCACCGGGAAGCCTGCGGCGTAAGTGTACAAGTATCCGGAAATTGGTACGGCAAACATCAAGACGTAGAGTGCAACGTGGGTGACTTGTGCGATTTGTTTTTCCCACGGCTTCATACTGTCAGGATAGGCGGGTGCCGAACTCATCAATCGGGCGAGTAGCCGGATGGCGACGAATGCTAAGACCGTAATGCCTAACCATTTATGCCAAGAATAGAGCTTTAATTTTGTTGGACTGATGCTGAGGTCAGTCATGTAGGTGCCTAACGCGAATGCGGCAACGATCATCACGGCGACAAGCCAATGGAGTGTGATGCTTGTTCCTGAATATCGGTGCATAAATTCTCCTCAAAAAATAAATTAGTTCGAATTAGGACTAATATAGCAAAGAAATTACAAGTCTGCACAGAGGACCAAAAAAATGTCACGACATTGACTATCGGTGATTATTTCGCTGATGTGAAAAGCTTAAAACCCCTCAGCATAGTGTTGCAGCATGCTGCAACACAGAGCTAAAAGAGAAAGCAAGAGAAATGGAAAACTAGTCCTTGTATTTCTCTGTGTCTCAGTGTCTCTGTGTTGAAAGGTTTTTTTGTTTTAATAAAAAAAGCAAAAAGGCCTGCAGAATGTTTTCTGCAGGCCCTTTGAAAAATAGCATGAATTCGGTTTAGATTGCTTTTGCTAACTTCGCTGCGATACCTGTATAGTTGCCAGGTGTCATTGCAAGCAATAAGTCTTTCGCATCTTGTGGAATACTCAAGCCGAGAATGAATTCACGCAAAGCGTCTTTAGAAATGCCTTTACCGCGCGTCAATTCTTTCAACTGCTCATACGGATTTTCAACGCCATAGCGACGCATCACCGTTTGCACAGGTTCTGCCAAAACTTCCCAAGTATTATCTAAATCTTCGGCTAAGCGAACTTGATTCGTTTCGAGTTTATTCAAGCCGCGCACGCAACTGTCGTAAGCCAATAAGGTGTAACCAAAAGCGACGCCAATGTTACGTAAGACTGTAGAATCAGTCAGATCACGCTGCCAGCGCGAGATCGGTAATTTTTCAGACAAATGCTTGAGTAAGGCATTGGCTAGGCCGAGATTACCTTCAGAATTCTCGAAGTCAATTGGATTGACTTTGTGCGGCATCGTGGAAGAACCAATTTCGCCAGCTTTGGTTTTTTGTTTGAAATACCCAACGGAAATATAGCCCCAGATATCGCGGTTCAAATCGAGCAAAATGGTATTGACGCGGGCAAAGGCGTCAAACATTTCTGCCATATAGTCGTGCGGTTCAATTTGAATTGTGTAGGGATTATAGGTTAAGCCTAAGCGCTGTTCGATCACATCTTTAGAAAAACTTTCCCAATCATGATTTGGATAGGCGGATAAATGCGCATTGTAGTTACCCACAGCGCCATTCATTTTTCCGAGAATTTCTACTTGTGCGATACGCTGTGCAGCACGCTGTAAGCGCGCTACCACGTTCGCCATTTCTTTACCCAGAGTCGTTGGGCTGGCGGTCTGACCGTGAGTACGCGATAGCATAGGAACATCCGCATTGTCATGCGCGATCTCTCTTAGGCGCACAATGAGTTTTTCTAAAGCCGGCAACATAACACTGTCACGAGCCGTCTTTAACATCATGCCGTGCGAAGTATTGTTAATATCTTCCGAGGTGCAGGCAAAGTGAATGAATTCGGCTGCTGCTTTTAATTCCGCTGTAATCTCTGGTGCGATGTTCAACTCGCGTTTTGCTAAATGTTGGTAACTCTCCGGCAATGCTAAGCCGACGGATTCTTTTAACCAATATTCAACCGCTTTCACGTCATGATTGGTGACTGCTTCAATCGACTTAATACGCGCGGCATCGTCTTCTGAAAAATCGCTAGCAATTCGGTTCAATAAGGCATTCGCCGCATCGGAAAATGGCTTGATCTCAGTAAAGCCAGCTAAAGACAGTGCTTGCAACCAGGAGATTTCCACTTTCACGCGATGATGCATGAAACCAGCTTCAGATAGCGTGGCGCGAAGTGCATCCACTTTAGACGCGTAACGTCCATCAAGAGGAGAAAGAGCGGAGAGAGTAGAGAGTGACATAGGATAAAGAGGAAAGTTGGAGGGTTGAAAGCGAGCATGTTAATGCTGGCGAAAAACAACATTGCAGAGAATTAAAAATAGGAAGTGGTGATGCGCAAAACTGATAAACTTATTTTTTGTCACTTTAGTTTCAATATCTAGTCGTGAGCATGAATAACGCGAAGCAACATTAAAACATTGAAAAAGCGTTAAAAAAAGGCGCTAACTTAACTTAATCTCTACAGAATGCCAAAAGCGAAAGCGCGCATTTTAACATGGGTATCGAGCATTTTTGACTTTGGGTGTAGATGGTAATGAATTGTTAAGTAAAGGCCAAAAATCTTTAGAAAGGGCAATGTTATAATTTCGCTTAACTGAAACTCTCAATGCAATTGTTACTAAGCGCCTATTTAGTCGTTTTTTAACAATTCATCAAACAAATCCTATGAAATTAATCGGCTCCCTAGCAAGTCCTTACGTGAGAAAAGTCCGTGTTGTGATGGCGGAAAAGAAGCTGGATTATGCCCTACTACTCGAAAATGTTTGGGTACCCGAAACGGCAATTCAACAATCAAATCCGCTTGGGAAAATTCCTTGTTTGTTGATGGAAGATGGCGGTGCGATGTTCGATTCGCGCGTGATTGTTGAGTACCTAGATACGCTGACGCCAGTTGGTAAATTGATTCCTCCACACGGACGCGAGCGCGCTGAAGTGAAAAATTGGGAAGCCTTAGCTGATGGTATCTTGGAAGCGGCAGTATTAGTGCGTTTGGAGCGCACCATGCGTGATCCAGAGATCCAAAGCGAGGCTTGGGTGAATCGACAAATGGATAAAGTGCATGCTGGCATAAAAGCGATGTCGCAGGGCTTGGGTGACTCTCCCTTCTGCGTTAGCAACCACCTGACTTTGGCTGATATCAGTGTTGCTTGTTGTTTGGGGTGGTTGACATTTCGATTCCCCGAAATTGCATGGCGCGATGAGTATCCAAATTTAACAAAGCTGGCTGATAAACTGGCCGAACGCCCATCGTTTAGAGAAACCGTACCAGAATAAACTGCGAAGTATCTCCTTGAAAAAAACAAAAAGCGGATAGATCGATTTATCCGCTTTTGTCTTTTCGAATTACAGCATATCGGGTCTTAGAAAAATTACCAGATACGGATACGTTTTGCAGGTTCTACATACATTTTGTCGCCAACTTTGACATCAAATGCTTGATAGAACTCCGGCATATTTGTCAGTGGACCATTGGCACGAAATACCCCTGGTGCATGTGAGTCTGTGCTCAGCAGACGTATTGTTTCGGCATCACGCGCTTTACCGCGCCAGACTTGAGCCCAACCCATGAAGACGCGTTGATTTCCGCTATAGCCATCGATGACAGGCGCTTTTTTACCCTTCAGTGAAATCTGATAGGCCTTGAATGCAATCGAGAGACCCGAGTTGTCACCAATGTTTTCACCAAGCGTTAGTTTGCCATTGACCTTGTATCCTTCCAGCGGGCTGTAATTGCTATATTGGCTCACTAGGGCATCGGTCAGTTTGCCGAAGTTCGCCTTGTCTTCTGCCGTCCACCAATCGCGGAGATTGCCGTCGCCATCCGATTGACTGCCCGAGTCATCAAAGCCATGCCCAACTTCATGTCCAATGACTGCGCCGATGCCGCCGTAGTTAACTGCGTCATCTGCATCTGGATTGAAAAATGGCGGCATTAAAATTGCGGCTGGAAACACGATTTCATTTTGACGTGAGTTGTAATACGCGTTGACAGTCTGTGGACTCATTCCCCATTCGCTACGATCGACAGGTTTGCCCAATTTGTCGATTTGACGTTGGTAAGCGAAGCTACGAGCGGCTTTAATATTGCCGATCAAATCGCCTTTAACAATATTCAACTTGCTGTAATCACGCCACTTATCCGGATAGCCAATTTTAGGCGTAAATTTGGAGAGTTTCGTTAAGGCTTCTTTCTTGGTTGTCTCGCTCATCCACGGTAAGGTTTCTATGCTCTGTTTGTACGCCAATAGTAAATTGTTGACCAATGTTTGCATGCGCGCTTTATTCTCAGCGGGAAAATGCTTTGCGACGTAAAGCTGTCCGAGTGCTTCTGATAGCGCTTCTTCAACACGACTGACGCCGCGCTTCCAACGTGGCTGGTTTTGTGGAATGCCGCGCAAGGTCACATTAGAAAATGAAAAATCCTGATCAACAAAGCGTTTGCTCAAGTAGGGCGCATAGGCATTCAAAACGCGCCAATTAAAATAGGCTTGCCAAGTCTCAATCGGCGTATCCTGAAAGACTTTATTTAGACCTGTTAAGTAGCTGGGTTGACGCACAATCACGTGATCTGTTTTACCCCCGGTACCCATATCAGCCAAATACTTATCCCATGCAAAACCAGGTAGTAGGTCGCCGAGTTTTGTCAGTTCGACTTTGTTATAGGTTTTTACTGGATTGCGATTTTCAACATTACTCCATTGAATTTTTGCGATCTCTGTTTCCAAAGCCATGATCGATTCAGCCGCTTGTTTAGCATTGGTGTTACCGCTCATCGCCAGCATCTTTTCTACATGGCCAAGATAGGCTTCACGTATCGTCTTGAATTTTGGATCCTCTAGTTTGAGATAGTAATCACGGTCTGGCAGGCTTAAACCAGCTTGGTTGACAGACACGGTATACTTTGATGAGTCTTTGGCGTCCTGTATGACGCCAGAAGCGATGGGTGTTGTCACATTGATTTTGGCAAGATAAGCGAACATAGCCGGTAAATCTGTTTTATCTTTACATTGTGATATACGCTGAAAATCGACTTGCAGTGCCTGAATATCTAATTCTTCAAGACGACCTTCATCCATAAAGCTATTGTAAAGATCCGCGATCTTTTGTTCATTCGAGCTTTGTTTTAAGTCAGCTTTGCTAGCCAATTCTTGAATAATCGCCGCCGATTGTTTGGCAGACATTTCTGCTAATTGATCAAAGGCACCATAGCGAGCGCGATCCGCTGGAATCTCAACATTTGCTAACCATTTGCCTGACATGAATCGAAAGAAATCATCCTGTGGACGTACACTTTTATCGATCCATTGCAGGTCGATTCCGGATTGCATTGTCTTTGTAGGGTGTTTGACTTTATTTTGCTTGTTAGTTGGTGTCGATTTGCTGCTTGGCGTATGGTCTTGTGCCATGGCACTGATGCTAAGACTAAGTGAGCTAACAAATAAGCTGGAAATAATAGAAAACAATAGACGTTGACGCATGAAGGCTCCTCTGGGAAATTGTTATTAATTGCTGGTATTGCGCGAAGCCTTATGTTGACAGTTGCATGGTGACTTAGTTCAAAGCCATGATGTGATCAAATCCTGTTTGCGTATGGCCTTTTGATGAGATGGGTGAAAGGCGAAGCCAATGTATTTGTTTTTGGCTTCTGCAGGATTTTTTGGTTTAAGGCATACTTGCACACCTCTCTGAGCCATAATGGATTCAGGTGAGAACAACATATTCTAAGTAGTTAACTTTAGGGAGTTCATTATGAGCATCAAGATTGGCGACAAATTACCAGCAGGTAGCCTGGCCGAGTTTATCGAAGTGGAATCTGAAGGCTGTTCTTTGGGGCCAAATACTTTTGAAGTTACAGACCTGACAAAAGGTAAAACGATCGCCATTTTTGGCTTGCCTGGTGCTTACACGCCAACATGCTCCGCTAAGCACGTGCCAGGTTATGTCGAACATGCAGCTGCTCTAAAAGCAAAAGGTGTCGATGAAATCTGGTGTATTTCGGTGAATGATGCGTTTGTAATGGGCGCTTGGGGCCGTGATCAAAAAGCCACTGGTGTCGTGCGTATGATGGCAGACGGTAATGCGGCATTCAGCAAGGCTTTAGGCCTCGATGCTGATTTCAGTAAGTTTGGTATGGGCGTGCGTTCACAACGTTACTCCATGGTCGTGGTGGATGGTGAAGTGAAACATTTGAACGTCGAAGAGGGCGGTAACTTTGCTGTTTCTAATGCAGAGACTATGCTGGCACAATTAGGCTAATTTTATCTTGGTGTAGTCGGTATGTATTTCAAAAATGCGCATCTTTGGTGCGCATTTTTTATTGAACCTCTAATCTTCTTTTGAGCCACTTGTTGAATCTTCTGCATAAAACGATATAGCGACTTATAATCTCCTCCATGTTAAAGCAAAGAACTCTACAAAAAGAAGTGAAAACCATCGGCGTCGGTGTGCATTCCGGTACCAAGGTGACATTAACGCTTCGTCCTGCGCCAGTCGATACAGGCATTATTTTCACGCGCGTTGATTTACAACCGCCTGTCGTTTTCCCCGCCACCGCTTTGAATATCGGTGACACAAAAATGGCGTCGACTTTGACGAAAGATGGCGCTAAAGTCTCTACTGTCGAACATCTACTCTCTGCCTGCGCTGGTTTGGGAATTGATAATGTCTATATTGATGTCAGTGCTGAAGAAATTCCCATCATGGATGGTTCAGCTTCCTCTTTTGTGTACTTATTGCAGCAAGCTGGTATGCAAGAACAAGCCGCCGCGAAAAAATTTATTCGCGTACTCAAACCTGTAGAAATCCGAGAAGGTACTGGCAAGTCCGAAAAGTGGGCGCGGCTAGATCCTTACGATGGATTTAAATTGCATTTTTTTATTGAGTTTAATCATCCCGCAGTCGATGGCACGAATCAAACAGCAGAAGTCGATTTCGAACAAGTCTCGTACGTGAAAGATGTTGCTCGCGCCCGCACTTTTGGTTTTATGCAGGATGTGGAAATGTTAAGAGGCATCGGTCTGGCGCGCGGCGGCTCGATGGAAAACGCCATCGTGATGGACGAGTATAGGATTTTAAATGCCGATGGTTTGCGTTTTGATGACGAGTTCGTCAGGCACAAAATTCTCGATGCGATAGGCGATCTTTATCTGATTGGGCACCCTTTTCTGGCCAGTTATAGCGCCCATAAATCTGGTCATGGCCTGAATAATCAGCTATTGCGTGCCTTATTGGCGCAGCCTGACGCTTACGAAATTGTAACTTTTTCTGAAGCCGCTTCCGCGCCTAGCTCTTATTCTGAACAAGAGCAAAGGGAATGGGTATTGTCTTAATGACGTGAACTAGTAAAGTGAGCTCTCGATGTGAGCTCAAAGTGCGTGTCTCATTCTTCAGTATTTTGCTGATGTCGCCTGACCAATCGATGTAAGGCTGCCCTTAGCGCATCGTTCTGAGGAATATCTTCCAACGTATTTTCTAGTTCGCCAAAAGCGCGGACCGCAGGATCCGATAAGATTAGTTG
>JAYVHZ010000127.1:0-14386 GCA_043770645.1 Undibacterium sp.
ATAAGAAACTGCCTATTTGCATTAACATAGGCAGTGGACACAACTAGTCTCACGAAATTACTTTTGGTTCGGAAACGCAAGAACATTTGCAGAAGAACCCAACTGAGTCACCGAATCAGTTTTACGCTTAAGCCGAACTTCCGCAAGATTAGAAACGGTCGCTTGAGGCGCAAAAAATCCTTCAGGCATACTACATAAATGCTCACAATCAGATGCTCCTAACCCCAAAGCCGAAAGCAAGCCGTCTCTGTTTAAGCCACCATCTGCGAGCAACAACTTTATAGCCCTTGGAAGGAGTCTGACTTCTTCAAACTCAATCTTATCATCCAAGGGTTCACCTCTTCTCCAGCCGCGAGCACTATAATTTTTCCAAAGACGAGTCGCATATTCATCATCGATAATATCAAGCTGTTTGCAACGCATTATCATCGCAGCTACAGAGACTTTCCAACGAGGCTTGAGAGCGATAAATGTATCTAAGCTTGGGCGAGTTACTTCAGCTGCGAAAGATTCTGATGGCAGTAAAAAAGTTCCTGCAAAAAGATTTGCTTGGCGCTCAAGCTCAGGATATCGTTTATTAAACTCAATATTATCTATATTGCGATGTAAAACTAAATGACCAAGCTCGTGTGCAGCATCAAATCTGCTGCGGCAACCATTCGCCTTATCTGATGCTAAGAAAACATACGGTCTGTTATCTGTATTGAACCAACGAGAAGCTCCATCCATTCGAGTAAAGCCCAGTTCCTCGCGCAGACAAATAGTGCCAGCATTCTCTAAAGCTAAAATAATATCGGAAATCGGACCAAGGCCGAGCCCCCAATGGTGTCTACAATTCAATGCAGCTTCTTCAATGTCACTATCCGAAATTTTCAAATGATCATTTTTTTGCAAATGAGGAATGTTAACTTCAGGCCAGTCGATCCAACCTTGCAAAATCATACTCAACTCATTTAACCATTTGAGTCGAATAAGGGAAATTGTTTGAGCCTCTTTGGTTACAGATACATTGCTTCTGTAAAAACAAACGTTTTCACCAAATTCAGGTAAACGTTTTAAAAACCAAGCCGTTGGGACAGATAATTTCTGTCCCAAAAGTTCGAGAGCTTCTGACTCAGGCGATTGCTCACCATTTTCCCATTTTGAGATTGTGCCAGAAGACCGTCCGATTAATGTTCCAAGTGCAATTTGTGTTAAGCCTCGACTTAATCGAGCTTGCAAAAGGCGTTCGGGTTGAAACCCTGCTACACCAGTTCTCATAATTAATTCTCTGAATCACCAAGTTGTTTCTTAAGTTTGACCCAAGCCAAATCTTGTACTTCAATTTCTACGGCAGGATTATATGCGGCTATGATTTCAGACATAGGCTCGAATAAATGCCACCCTCGCATATTAGTATACGGGACGCCAACTTTAATGTCAGCAGGTGCGGTTTGTTGATCCTTAGGATTTGGATTTACAGTAATAATAAGGCAACCCAATCCATCGGATGGACGAAGTAACTTTTGATTAAATAAATCTAAATTGACTGGTTCGAGACGCGCATTCAACATCGAAAGTTCTTTTCGATGTTTAGATGGTCGAGGAGTTGAATTATTAACTGGAACACCAATTCTTCCAAATCTAATATCCTCTGATGCAATCAAACTGTATCTTTCACCCTTCGGTGCAGTATGGGCTGCAACAGCAATTAGGCCATTTTGTGCGCCAGCATTACGCAAGGCCTCATTTTGTCGATAGTGGCGCAGCTGACCAAGAACACGACGCTTTTCGGGATCATCGAACGTCATAGCATGTTGATGTGCTTGGAAGTAGGCAGCCTCTAAGAGTTCATTCGCAAGAGTGAAAAACGTACGTGGTGTGCGTGAAGAGATATATTGGATGATGTCAATTTTCAATTTTGCCTCCATTATTCGATAACCGGATTTTAGTCCATAAATTATTCGTTTTCAAGATATTTTTTGAATTAATGTTCTTTATGGATTTGTTGGATATGTGTAAAAATATGTCTATTAGTTAATTTTTAGTATGCACAAAGTCATGACCTTTGAATAAAAAGAGACTCAAAGAGCCTTTGCGTAGACCTCATGGGATGTCTGGCTCGAAGGGAGAGTGTGGGTGAAATCCCGTGCAATTGATTTCTAAAATAACACATCTTATTTTGCTTTCATTGAAGAAATGGCCGTGTCGTTCATTAAAATTTTCGCGGACGCGAAAAAGCGCGAAACAAGAAGATAAATGCCACCGTAAAAACGTAGCAAACCCTCTGATGGCACAGACATTTATTCACTTAGTCATTTCATCTATTATCAAAAAACAACCGACGCTTTTTGGATTCGATGATATCGACCGTCCTACACTCACGTCGAATACCTTTCCATATACCAACGATTGGCGCAAAGTATCCACGTGGGACTTGTTTTGCCTCGAAAAGTATTAGTTGAAATACGCGTATCATTTTGCGACTTCCTTCAGGACAAACATCAAATTAATTAAAATCACTGCGGAACTTCCTTGTGCAGCTAAGTACGCACTATCTCCAATTTTCCAGCCAACTTTCGCTCATTAAATAAGAAGTGATTTTTCGCTGTTCGTTTTGGTATCGTAATCTTGAGACAGATAAAATCGAGTTTAGATTTCCAGTTACTGTCAACCGTTCCGCAATCGTTAATACTCCATTTTCCTGCAAATCGCTGCTCAAGCCGGTTCATCAATCGTAATCGAATCCGAGCTCGTTTAAGATCATCAGACAAAAGAAAAGAAGTCAGATCTATCTTATTAAAATGAAACTCTTCTGCATTAGCTACAATCGTCATTAAATCATCGACGATTTTATTATGTCTAAATTCGTCATCACTTAATTTTGAAGACATATGTGCACACAAATTATTGTCGAAAAAGTGCCATCCGCTGGTTAACGAAAAGCAGCTATTTACACCAAGCGACCGGAATTGAAGTGGAATAACGGCAATGATCCAAACTGATACTAGAACAAAAGCAATCAACGATGCAGACAAGTACATATCCCAAATCACCACCCCCAATATCCAAAACAAAATGAAATAAAATTTTCTCATTGATAGAAAGAAAAATGGTTTACGAAACATAGGATGGCTAGTGGCGATTCGATTTAAACAGTTAAGACGCCGACCTAATACCTGCCGAAGATTTAATTTTCTTTGCATAGAAACTCCGAAAATAAGTAAAACGTGGGTGATATCCCGTGCAACCAAAAAGTGCTTAAACCAGCCATAAAAACCTAGTAAAACCAGTATTTAAATGCAGAATACATACTAAATCTGTGTATTTTCTTACGTTAAACCACTGCTTTCGATAACTAAACGTGGGTGATATCCCGTGGCACTATTCGGTCAATTACGACATATTCTCGATAAAGAACGCATCATATTTCGCACGGGCTACGGCGATGTTTAAATCATCATTGACATGCAATGAGTTACGTTCTTGCGAAAATGCATGGCTTTGATTTCTCAACGCCTGTAATTTAATAGGATCTGTCTCTGCATAAATTTGTACGTTAAGAATTCCAATGCAGTCAGTAATAACGTCTCGTACGCACTCAAAATCAATAGCTTGCTGTTGAGTCCAATGTGCTTCCATCATTATCTCCAAAGATTTTCGCGTCCGCGAAAAATTATTGTTCAGTTTCAATCGTCCACGATTTCGCACCGCTGGCCGCACGCCCTCCTGCGGATGACGCACAGCCAGCGGTGCGAAAAAAGTTTAGTAATTTCATTTTGCGAGCTTCGCGGACAAAACCAAGACTAAATCAGTTTCCGTTTTTTGAGTAGACTTTACAGCCCAAGAATCTGGCAGAAAAAACAGGCCAGATTTGCCGTCTGTTTTTTGAGAATCATTCAAGCCACCGATCAATAGAACTTCACCAGCACCAGCGGTTACCTCAGTTTTCACTTGGCGTTTAATCAAAGTCGGTGAACCAGTAACTCCCGTTGAAGTGGATTTGAAGGATGAAATTTGACCGTCGATTAACAGATTAATTTTTCCCGACCCTAACACCTTTGGCGTGACTTCAACGATAGTCCCAGATGGGCGATAAACGATATTTTGAATACCATTGCCTGCATTATCTTTACCTGTGCTAGCGACCGTGGGGGTTTCATCACCAACGATTAGATTGATTTTTTTGTAGTCATCGCCAACCACATGAGAATTTGAAAATTGATTAAATCTAGCGTCAGTATTTAACGCATCTACCACCACTTCAAAATTTGCTCCTTTTAAACTAATTAGCGAATCTGAGCGCAAAGAACCCAATTCGATTCCGAATTTAGCACCAAGAAATTTGGACATCAAAGATACGCCGCGAGCAGCACCGTCATTTCTAGAAACTTCGACCCAACTAATCGAAATGTCGACTAGCCTTGGAAACTTGTCGATCTTATCCAATAACATAAATATTTTTTCCAACTTGGCTGGTGCTGCGGATATGAGAACATCAGACCCAGATAGTTGTGCCACTTTTTTTCCATAAACCGACACCAGAATATTTAGTATGAAATCGCTTGGCCGATTTTGTGGCGTATAGATCCTCGTTTCAGCATTTTCATCAATTTCTGAATCAGATTGTTCTACTTGCGACACAAACTTATTTGAAGTTACAGATGGCGTATCTGCTTCATCTTTAATGATCTTAGCAATTGCTGAAATTGGCTTCTGCTCTAAATCCTTACTTTTCTGTTCTGCATTCGCCTGGCGTACATCAACCAAAGATTCAAGATAAAAAACTGATCCTCTTTGAACCGTTTTTATACCTTGCTGCAACAACAGATTCTCAACAAATTTCGGTACATCCTCGCTATCCATTGTTTTGACAGATACCGTGATTTTTCTATCCATCGCTACAACTTCAGGGCTGATAACATAATCGCGCCCCAATATAGATTTAAACGTCGCCTCGGCAAATACAATGAGATTTACCGATGCGAAATTAAATGAAACTGGTCGCGCAAATGCAATCGCTGGAACCAGCAATGCTAGTAGTAAAAAACGTTTCATTGTATGGTTCCTTTGATCCATAAATCATCTGAAAGAAGTGCTTCCCAACCAGTTGCAGTAATTTTGAATTGAGGTGGATTCACAATGCGTCCATCTGAAAGGACTACTGTCACTAACCCGTTGTTGAGGAAATAGCCTTTACCTGTGATAGTCTCGTGATACTTAACCACTTTGGGTGCCTGGCCGACTGCTGTAGAGCCAAACATAGGCGTAACAAGTGAGCTTGCGAAGAAGCCTAGAAAGCTACCAACGATCAAGCTAATAAACAGGAATTTTGTCATATGTTTATGTGGTGGTTTCGGTGGAAGCGGTCGTGATTTGAGAAGTTGGTACTCGCGTTTGTCTGAATGCGGTGCACCGACAAAATCAGGAGGCAGTCCGAATTGTGTTGAAAGATGCCATGAGGACAAAACAGAGTGCACAGCGTGCGGATAATTTTCAGAAAAAACTTGTGTGGTGTTATACCCAGCATTTAAATCGTCACCGCGAAAAATCCAACGGTCTGCGACAAGCCCGTCAGGAGAGCAACCAAGACGCACAACACCGATATGTACGCGTGGCATGGAGCCATCAGAAAAACCCGCCGTAACTAGCTTTAAGAAGCTAGAAACTACGGGAACCTTCATTCGATCTAAACGGTTTAATCTAACTACATATTCAAACAAGCTTTCTCGCAACTGTGCATCAATTTGTTTAATGTTCTGCGTAATGAAATAGACATCCCAACCATACTTTCTGGCGTGGATTGCCCACTCAAGTAAAGGTGCTCGACTCTTACTCTGAAAGTCACGAGTATTAAGCCACGATCCGCATTCATCTAAAATTAAAGCTCCATTGTGTTGCTCATCGAAACCATCTAGTAAGCGTGGTGATGGAGCCTTAAACTCAAAGGCTTTTTCATTTGAAACGCAAATGGGATCAAACTCAACAAATTTGTTTCCTGAACCGATTGCATAGAGATCATTCGCTGTAGGTTTGTCAGGGATGCGGATCACTGTCGCTTTCGATTGAGAAGGCATTAGATGTTCAAGAAAAACATCACAGTTTGTCGCTACGCGTTTACCTTGTTGAAGATATTCGCGCAAACGCATAATTGCTGCTTTTCCCTTGCCTCCGCCTAGTTTGCCGGTGATGACATAAACGGCCATTACGCAATCATCCCCAGCAATTTTTTCTTATAAATGTAGAGCTGACAGGCAGCCCAGACACTTACATAAGCAGATGCTAGTGTGTAGGTAACTGGATTGAATCCGAGTGAAAGACCGACCGCAAAAGAAGGATGGGAACTAGAAATGGAATTGATCGCGGAAGCACATGCAAAATTTGCGCAGGCCTGACCTGCCGACCACATCACAAAAAAGAAGCCAAACAAAGTTGAAATCGCCCAAAATTTTAAGGCAAGTTTTTGCGCATTCTCAAATCCTAAAAATGCTAATAATGATGCAAACATCGTCAAGCCTCCAATGCTCGTTGAACCAAACCAACACAACCATATAAACAAAACACGGCCAAAACTCCATTGATGAAAGTTTGGAAGACATAGAAACTGGAACAGATATCCATTTCAACAGATGTGCCTCCAATTGGGGATGCTATCAAAGGATTCTGGCAAGGAGCCGTGGGAATATCGGGGATAAATGACCAGGTGAAATTACTCACACTTAACCAGGTTAATGTTCCCTTAATAGTTTGTGTTTTCTGTTCAATTGTTGCCCTTGCAGTAGTATCGACAGTTTTAGTTGCTTCATCGACAGGTGCATTCACTTCACATCGTGGCTGCGAAGTACCGCCGCACAAAGCTGGTGCCGTTTGCGCATAACTTAAGTTAGATGACAAAGCCCAAAACAAACACACTGTGATAGCGCCAAAAAGATATCCGCGCACCAGGTTTAAAAACAGCATGGCTGATCGCGTTAGTTTTCGATGGGTATAGCGCGGATACTTTTTAGGAATTCTAAAACGTCCCATTGGTCGGATACGATGGTTCACTTTATGCTTTCAATGCAGCGTTGACTTGTTGCTTGCATCCATAGATGCACAAGACCGCCAACACGCAGTTTATAAAGAATGAGAGGGCATTAAACGCGCCACAAATAGGCATCGTTACCATTGACGTTCCAAGCGGACTTTGTAGAGTTGGATCTCGACATGAAGCAGTTGGTATGCGTGGAATAAAAGACCAACTGAACATGTCTTTGTTTAGTCCAGCTAAAAAACTTTTTAGCTTACCCTCACCATCCTTTATATCTGTTTGTGCTTGACCATTCGCAGCATCAGATTCGGCATTTGACGATATAGAAATCTCACATGGTGGATATCCAGCAATGCCACACGATGAACCATTTGGATCATTGCCGTTGCCGGATTTTGAGCCAATAATTGGGTAGCCCTTGCCAACGCCATCATATGGACCTGTTGACACAGTTACTGAAGAGCCATCACCAGAACCTTTTTTTATATCGAAGCCACCGGATGCATTAGGACTGATATCTAATGTTGATCCATCGCCCGACGATTTAGCACTGAGGTTTGATCCATTGATTGTTGCACGACCAGTGCAGTTGGGATTTGCGGGATCAGTGAGTATTTTCTTCGTATTTGCATCGTACAATAATTCACAAGGCGTATCAGCAGGTTTCTTAACATTCTCAGCGTTCAATAGAACACATTGATCGCCAGACACGCCATAACCCGCATCACAACTGTAATTAACATACTGCACAGGGAATTGAAGGCCGACGCCTTGACGCGAGACAGTGTCTCCGACCTGTAAGGGTAAACCGATTGATACAGGATTAAAAACTGGATCCCAGGCACTTGGGAAATCGGCTCGCAATGATGCAGCTGCGGATTCCCTAGCCTGCCTGATTGCATTTTGATCAGCTTGTGAAATCTGACCGAGCTGCGACACTGGTACGGATAGAACGACTGTCACTGCTTGATAGACTATGGTGGATGAAGTCAATTTCCCTGGCATCCCTTCATTTACATACGTTTGCGTGACGATTCGAGCATCGCCATTTGCGTGACTTTTTTCGTACCGCCATTGTGCTGCGCTATTTGTGTTGATGCTGGGAGCTGTTGGGTCAAAATAGGAAACGGTATCAACCATTGTGGGCGGTGGTGTTACAGGTGGAGCTGGTGTTCCTGCTTGGGCTGGTACTGAAGGTAGCTTGGATTTGAAAGCTGCTTTAGGAGTAACGTCTCTTTTGCCGCTCGAAGGAGACGGGCTATCAAATTTTGTTGGATCAGGATTTGTCCTAACGCCATCCGGTTTTAAATTAACGGTCAATGGTGCAGGAGGTGCGCTGGAAGCTGGCATACTCGCAGGCTTATTTGTGCAAATAGGACTAAGCGTTAATCCATTGCATTCATACCAAAGTACTGCGGACAACGTTCCAGTTATGCCTACGATCAGATCTGCAAGAAGGATGGATTCACCAACTGCTGCTAATGCCCAGATCGCAATGATAGGAAAGATAGCTTCACTTCTACGCGGTGGAAAAAATAGAAAACAAGCAAGGGTGAAATAGATAAAAATTTTTTTGTATTTAAGGATCATATTATCTCCATCACCAACAAAGAAATGGGCGACCTTAAGCCGCCCAATTACCAACTAACGATTAACCAGCTTTCGAGAAGGCTTTCTTCATCATACGAATACCCCAAAAGCCACCTGCGACCAACACTGCGACTGCAAAAGCGGCAGAAATATAAGTGGTTGCTGTAGCGGCTAGGCCGTTGATGGCGGTAACACCAGCATCGTCAGCCAAAGCTGCACCAGATACCGCAAGCATCGACAAAACAGCGGCCGAACGAATGTAAATTTTTTTCATAAATCACCTCAAAAAAAAGTTAAGCCAAAAATTAGATCATGCTTGGCAAGAACATGAAATTTCAATCTAGAACCTCAATGGCTCGTTGAATGATTCTTTGTATAGCACCAGCGGCGTAACCAACGAAAAACGCTGATAAGCAATAACCAACCACCGCCACGGCGCTCATTTGTGATCTACCATTCGATGAATAATGTACTTAATCAAGTACACAACACACACGAAAATACCGAGCAACAATAAAGTTGGAAAAAGCGATTTCAGTAAAATCATCTCAATCTCCCTGCAATCCAACCCAAGCCAAAACAGATCACCACAGAGACACCCATGAACATCGCAGGCGTAACCATACTCAATTTCAAAAGTGCGATTAATTGAGCGCTTTGTGAAGCAAGTTGAGCAGATAAATCAGAAATCTGTTGAGCAATTGCTCTCATGAATTACCTTTCATGACGGTATTTAGTCTTCGATCAGGTCAAGCGTATGATCAACTGGCACAACGGTTTTAATTTCGCCCGTTTCTTTATCTTTAACCTGGTATGGTTTACGCTGGTAGCCGCCGAGTAGGCAGTTCAGAGTTACCAAATCACCTGTTTCACCAACGCGTTGCTTACTACGTACTTCAACTAATTGAGGCCGTGAATACTCATCTGCTGCTGGTGTCATAATCTTCGTATTTCGCTTTCCATCATGAGTCTTAGAAGACTCGATTCTTCCCTTTACAATCACATGCATCGGCGACACTGCCAAAACACTTTTATCTTTAATTGACGAAACCACATTTGCATCTGCCATGATTAACCCTTTCTATTACGCGGCCTGCCGCATCGTTTCCCGACTGATGTTGTATTCCTCCCGATTGCGCGCCGGTAAATAACACAATCGTTTATCTGATCTGATTGGTGAAAAATCAGATGGAATTAATTTGTCATTCGCGACTACTACTACGTCAGTACCGCGCCATGACACGCCAGCATCTTCAAGTTGCTTGCGGTTTCTATAGAAAACAGTTTTCGGGAATTGTTCACGCGTGACTTCATCGCCAAGTGTGCAAAGTGACGACCAAAAACCATACAGTCGATTACCCGCTGCGAAGCCATAAACATTTTGTAATCGACGCATGACTGCGCGAGTTTCTCTAACGGTATCCATACCTTGCTTTCCTTCACGCAGCAGCTTTTCGACTTCCTTGTCGTACACCTGCTCTAAATAGGCGTCTGTCACCTCATCTACCCGAGGATTCTTTTCAAAATCGTATTGAAATTTGTCTGAATGAATTTCGACTTCAACGCGCAAACGATTGTCAGCTAGTCGTTGAAGTGCATTAATTTTTCGCTCTACGCGGGATCTATTTTTTGTGTCGTCAACACCGTGTAAATGGCTAAATAGGTTGGTGAAAAAGTTGCGTAGCCGTGAGCGCTCATGTACTGCAAACTCTGAACCTTTGTGATAAAACTTTACTGTGGTCGTCTTCCCAGCAAAATAGACCGCCATAGCGTATTTAGCCGAACCTTTTTTCCTGCGTGGAAAACTGATCAACTGCATACCGTCAAAAAATTCTTTACATGCTATTTTTGACAATCGATAAACCAAGGCTACATCAACACGATGTACTGTCCAACATCTCGCAGGTGGTAATTCAATGGCTAATTGATCTTCAAGTAGGACTATGAAATCACTGCACACTTTTTGGAAATCAGTCGGTCCACCATACACATTGTGTCCATTGAAAACCTTATGCACTGAAGCTTCGACGACAACATAGGGGTCACAAGGACAAAGTTCAGGGCGACCTGAGCGATTAACAATGTAATCTTCGAATTTTGGAATAACAGATATCCGCGCGTCCCAAGATCCCAATAGTTCACCCGTGAAAATCTCGTAACGCACCTCGCCCGAAGCCATTTCTAGTCCAGTTCGCAGGAAACACTGGTTTTGAATGCGATCAACTAACTGTCGATCAAGCGGTGGAGATTTCAATTTGATGGTGTCGTATGCCATAAAAATCTACACTCAAATATTCATCAAAGATGAAACAGGTAAATTCCCGAAATCGGGACTGTCAGGCGGTGCTACCACGCCCGCCTGACAAAAAATGCGACCAAAACGACCAGCGAAAAATGCGTCAGAATCATCACAAAATGCGGCTGTCCTCGCTACGCTGCGGGCAGGCGCTTTTGTGAGTGATCTGGCGCGGCGTAACGCAACCATTTCAGCAACATTTGAGAAAGCTAAAGAGCGCAAAGCTGCTTTGATATCAGCACCTGGGACACGATCACCGTTCCCATAGAACATTTGTGCAATTACTGTTGATCCTGGCATTAATAGCTTAATCGAGGCTTTTGCTTCTTGGGCTTTTTGGATGCAAACGAGAAAATCAGTTGAGCCACCAAAACAAATCACGCCAGAACGAATATGAATTTTGAAGGTCGTCATTTAGGGGACACTCCGACGATTGCAACTGGATTCAAGAAATTGAATTTCTTACGCTGACGAAAAGTGTTCTGGCGTCGGATGAATTTTGGGGCATTTAAATTTTTGGATGAGGTACGCATAGACACATCAGATGCGCGGACAGGAAACTTCTCATTAACTTGTTTCATATTGAAAATTCCTTAGCGAGGCATTGTTTTCTCACCAATTCAAGATTAATGAATACTCTTTTGCCGATGTGAACTTGAGGCCAATAACCTTTTTCGCACTGTCCAATGAGAACCCCAACTGGCAATCCAATTAGTTGAGCGAATTTCTCACGGCTGATAATTGGCAGGGAAAGTGGCATGCCTGCGTTTAACTGTTCAAATTTAGGAATGTCGCCCATAATGTACCCAATAAAAACCAAACAAATATTCGTTTAAAGTCTCTTCATTCGTATAAATTATTCGAATGAATGCGATTGTACGTAAAATTTATTCTATGTCAAGGAGATTTTTATGAAAAGTCGACTAATTGAACTAATTGATTTAGTCACAAGCAAACACAGACGATTCAAAGAACTTGAGGAAATTACGGGAGTTAGTGCAGATAGTTGGCGTATGTTTTACGCTGGCAAACAACGTGCAACCGAGGAAATGATTGAAAAGATATGCCAAGCCTTCCCGAAATTGGCTCTGTGGATTACTACCGGAACAAGCAAGCCTGAAAATGAACAATACGATGCGCATACCTTCGTATTAATGAAAAAATTTCATCTTTCGTTGATTCTAGAGAAAGAACCTTGTGAAGCGACTGAGGATGAAATGGTTGTGATTCGCGCTGAAGATAAGCGCTTAGGCTACATAAACTCCAACGAAGATTTCGCAAAGTACCACTTCGTAGCGTTAATGCGATTTATGCATATTCGTAGTTTGGGAATAACTCGAAACGAGTTCACCCGACGTGAGCACGAAAGTCAAAATAAATTTTGGACTGACAATACTAAAAAATAGACGGACAAATTGAATGCCAAAGCAATTAACTAATAAGCGCTGGTTGGTAGATATTCAGCCAGGCGGGCGAGGTGGAAAAAGATTCAGGAAAACGTTTGACACTAAATCCGAGGCATTATCTTTCGAAGCTTGGTTAAAAACAAAAATCAATGAAGCTCCAGACTGGCAACCAGCGAAGCGAGACCTTCGCGCTCTTTCTGATCTCGTGGATATTTGGTATGAGCACCATGGTTCAGGTCTACGGGCAGGAAAAAATACATACAGTCGCCTGAAACACTTATGCGTAGCGCTCGGCAATCCCGTTGCTGATAAATTCACGCCAGAGACATTTGCAGTTTATCGACGTAAACGTATGGACGAAGGCATTTCTCAGAATAACTTAAATAGAGAACATTCATATTTACGTGCGGTGTTTAATGAATTATCACGTCTTGGCTATTGGAAGGCAGAGAACCCACTTTCTAATATTCGTCAGTTTAAAATACAAGAAAAAGAACTGACATATTTGACTCACGAACAAATAAGCCGGTTACTGAAGGAACTTGAATTGGGGCGAAATGCTGACGCAATCATTATCACAAAAATCTGCCTCTCGACTGGTGCAAGATGGAGTGAAGCTGAAGAGATGCGTGCTACTCAAATTCATAAAGGACTCGTGCAATTCGCGTTGACGAAATCGGGGAAGAACAGGGCGATTCCCATTAATGAAGAGTTGCATACAGAGCTGACAGACATTGCCAAAATTAGTGAGACTGGAAGGCTTTTCAAAAGTTCTTCGGCTGCCTTTCGACATGCAATTGGACGATGTGGAATCAAATTGCCAGATGGGCAGCTAACACATGTATTGCGCCACACCTTTGCAAGTCATTTCATGATGAATGGAGGGAATATTTTGACCTTGCAAAGAATTTTAGGGCACAGTAACTTAACCATGACAATGAAATATGCCCACTTAGCGCCTGAGCATTTACAAGAAGCAGTCAAATTGAATCCGCTTGCAAAAATTAATCATAAGATATCTTCTATATGATAATTTACATTCTCAGAGATAGTAATTAATGTTAATTAAGAGGAAATTAATGGCCGATGTAAATAAAATCAAATATGCTCGTTTTTTAATTGGATGGGACTATCAATCTGGAAATAAGCGTTTCTTGGAAGAAGAAGCAGCTAGGATTCCACCAAACGAATATTCAAAAAACATGAAAGGAAGCATTTTTTGCCCTGAATGCAGTGCGCCAGTTTTTCGCTCTCCGGAGAATAAAGAGTACGATAGTAATGGAAGAAAAGCATTTTATGCACATAATCGTGGTGTGAAAACTGACTGCAGCCTGAGGGTTTTTCGAAGTGAAGGAAAACGGTACGAGAATGAAGAGGCCGCACGACGAGCCATTGAAAATGAAGAACTAGTGATTGTGCAGTCTTTCATGAAAGATAAACCTGAGGCGCCTAGAAACAGCGAGCCTAGTGTGTATGATAGGGAGCCAAATGAAGATAGCGAAGGAGGTACGTCGCTGGTGTCAATTGGAAGACATACTGGAGAGGAGTTTCAACTACCAAGCATAGTTACCTCGATAAGAGGTCTATGTAGAAACTTTGATCAAAAACTAAACAAATATATGATTTTTCCAGGTGAGCGATCGGCGAGGACATTGCAGCAAATGCTCATAAATATAGAGGATGTATCTGAAGTAAGTGATAAGAACAGGCTTTACTATGGACGAATTACTCATTCACGAAACATGGGGAAAACTCCGAAAAATATACGCCAAACCTTTCTCTCCTACACCAGCGGCACATTCAAAGATTTCTGTATCAAAGCCACCGATGAGGCAAGCAAAGATCATGGAATTGATGATAATGCGGAAGGACGAATTGTTGTTGTCTATGGCAAAGTGACCGAAAGCGGTATTGGTCTTTGTATTGCGAATATTGGTTGGGGCGAATTTGCATTGCTTCCACCAATGTACGAATGGTTGTTAGACGACTGAGTGATTACGAGGCGAGAGAAATAGCCGTTGACACTTGGTTGACAGTGCCAGAAAAAACAAAGGGCTTACATTTCTGTAAGCCCTTGTTTTTATT
>JAYVHZ010000128.1:0-16668 GCA_043770645.1 Undibacterium sp.
CATCGCTCTGCTAGAAGAGCAAGAGCCTTTAAGTCCGAATGTGAAATTGGGGATTAATGAGCATCATGAGAGAATGGATGGCAGTGGCTATCCGCGTGGTTTGGCCGGTGCTGAGATTAGTATTTTTGGACGTATGGCGGCGATCGCCGATAGTTTTGCCGCGATGACTTCTGCCCGTCCTTATGGCGAAACTCGTTCATCCTTTGATGCGATGAAAGAGTTATTTCGCATGGCGGAGGGACAATTGCATGCGCCATTGGTGGAGGAGTTTGTACAAGCAATTGGGATTTTTCCGGTTGGCAGCTTAATCCAATTGACGACCGGTGAAGTGGCGATTGTATTGGAGCATAACAAGGTTCGCAGGCTAGATCCTAAGGTCTTGATTTTGACGCGAGCCGACAAAAGCTTGTTAGAGAAACCGATGATGTTTGACTTGATACGCCAAGATTTACTTGGTGATGTTGAACGTATCAGCATCTTGCGTGGTTTGCCTGATGGTGCGTATGGATTAGTTTGTCATGATTTTTATCGAGCTTGAATCGAAAGTAAACTGCGCATGACACAAGGACAAAAACACGCTTTGATCGATCATCTTGACGCCTTTATGGCTATGTTGGAATCTGAAATCGAGAAAGTCGACGAACATCATATGGTCGCTGTGTTGGTGTTGTCCTTGCAGCGTAGTGATCGTTTGCAAGCGCTGCTAAACCCGCAGTACGCGCAAATTGTACAACAGCATTTTTGTGAAAATTTGCATCCTAGTTTGCGCACCAAAGATCGCTATGTTTTCGCGACTGAAAATGAATGCTGGTTCATCTTGCCGCATTTATCTTCGGAGGCTTTGGCGGTATTGGCGGGACATCGCTTGTTAAACGCCTTGAGTTCGCCATTAAAGATTGAATCGCACACCATTTTTTTTAATCCAAGCATCGGTATTGCCTGCGCACCTTTGCATGCACAAACAGCCGCAGAAGTTTTGCGGATCGCCGATTTAGCATTAAAAAATGCGCAGTCAAATAATCTACGTTTTGACTTGGCGAGTGTGAAACGCGATCAACGACATAGTCCTGACGATTTGCCTCAAGCGATCAAGCAGGTCTTGGATGACAATGCTCTGGAGATGCGTTATCAACCCAAAGTTGATTTGCGTTCGAAAAATATTAAGTCCGTCGAGGCACTCGTGCGCTGGCCAGCAGGACATGCACAAAGCGTTGCTACTAACTTACTGATTGATACGTCCGAACGATATGGCTTGATCGAGCAATTAACCATTCAGGTTTTCAATAAGGTCTTGCAAGAAGCTGCAAGTTGGGAGAAACAGGGTTTGCACGTCGTTGTCTGGATCAATTTGTCAGCGCGTTTGTTGGCGCTTGAGCAATTGCCCAAAGTTTTGGAACGTCTATTGCAAGTCTGGAATGTGCCCGCTGCGTCAATTGGTCTGGAGGTGACGGAGAGTGCATTTATCCACGATATTGAGCATACGACAGCCTTACTCTTTGAATTAAAAAATTTGGGTTTTCGCTTATCCATCGATGATTTCGGTACCGGATATTCTTCACTCGCCTACTTACGACGCTTTCCAATTGATGAGCTAAAAATCGATAGAGTCTTTGTGCAGGGAATGATTAGCTCGAAACAAGATAAACAAATCGTACAAAGCATTATTGGACTGGCGCATAATTTTGGGCTATCAGTCGTGGCGGAAGGTGTCGAACAGGAGTCCACCTTGAACGTCTTGCGATTGATGGGGTGTGATGAAATTCAAGGCTTCTATTTCGCTCAGCCGATGCCGGGTAAAGATTTAATTCCTTGGTGTGAGGAGTTTAATCGGAACAGCATGGAGCGCTTGTAACTCAGTACGACTCGATTTTTCAATTTATCCATTGTAAAGATTTATTATGACGAATGCCTCATCAAATTCCACCAAACCACGTCTACGTATTGGACTGATCGCCAATCGTGCCCATCAAGACGCACCAGATTCCGCTCTGGTGCAATTATTTCAACGGGCAGCGAAATCGATTCAAACGCTGGAAATTGAATGGGTAGTGGTGGGGCGCACCTTGGATGCGATTCAAACGCATGGCTTAATTGACCTATGTAGCCCAAATGTACGCTTTCCTTATGGTCGTGACGGTGGGTTGATGAAATTGGTCGCGCATGTGGTGAATAGCGATCAGCATAATTCGATTGATGCTGTAATCTATTTGATTGATCCAGTTGATCATTCGTCGATTTTCCCCGAAGCATTGGCTCTAAAACGTCAATGTGTCATTCATCGCAAGCCTTTCCTATCCACCCTGGCGGCGGCTTGTGAATGGTTGGAGCTTGAGGCGCTCGCAACGGGTAGTCGCTCGCATTTTAGTGACACCTTGGGATTAGATTTACAGCACGAGAGCATTGCTTTGATTGCGCATGATGCTTTGAAACCCAATATGCTGCAGATCGCAGAAAATCATTTTGCTTTACTGGATCAATTTGCGCATCGTTACGCAACCGGAACAACTGGATCCTTATTAAATCAGCTAGCACAAAAGCGCAAAGGCGAAGAGGCTGGCCAGCATTGGGTGCAGCCATTTTTATCCGGCCCTATGGGCGGCGATGCGCAAATCGCCGAGCTAGTGCTGGAAAGAAAAATACGCCGCATTGTTTTTTTAGAAGACCCGCATGTGGCGCGTCAACATGAGGCGGATATTCAGTTGCTGGAACGCGCTGCCAGAACGGTGACAGACTTCGCCTTGGTGGTGAGCGATGGCGAGGGAAGTGATCGTTGGTTGCGCTTATTGGGCGAACGATTGTCTTGAATGTGGCAAATGGTGCATAGTTATTTCGATATTGATTCGGTACAATGCGAACTTGCTTCAACTCGCTGCTTTGCTTGGGATTGTGAAATCTACAAGAAACAGCCCATGTATCTCGAAAGAAATTAAATTATGACACGCCGCTATTCTGATATGAATCAACACGACGCATTGTATAAAGTTGCCCGCGCCTATCCTGGTGGGCTCGATGCATTGGCGGCACGTATGCAAATGTCCGTGAATGTTTTACGGAATAAATTGGCGCCAGGTATTGAAACCCATTACCCCTCGTTTGAAGAAACGTCGGTGATTATTAGCCTATGTCATGAAGCTGGCGTGAAAGACGCCCTACTGCCTTTGCATGCGATGTTGGCACGACATGGCATGGCAGGTTTTATCGTGCCTGAGACACAGGAATTTACGGACGATGATTTATCGCAAACGGTTTGTCGTGTGATGAGTCAGGTAGGTAATGCGGCAGAAGCTGTTTCCGAAGCCATGATGGACAGAGTGATCACCAGCATGGAAGCTGATCTGATTGAGCGTGAATTTCAGGCAGCATTGGCAGCAATTGGTGAATGGCGCGCACGCATTCGGCAGCATCACAAACCTAGCTAGAAGTCACCGGGCTTTTTTGAAAATGGCGCACAGATACGAAGTGCGCCTTTTTTCATGATTGTGTGGTTCCTCGCAATCATGACGCCCATGATGATGTCATCGCTTTTCCTTAGACAATGTCAGATCCACACATCCCAATTACCGCCTCTCAGCCTCGCTCACTTGCCGATCTGTTTTGGTCATTTACGATCTTGGCTATGCAAGGATTTGGCGGGGTCGTGGCGATCGTGCAGCGTGAGCTAGTCGACAAAAAACATTGGATGACCCGCGAAGAATTTGTCGAGGAGTGGGCAGTAGCGCAGGTGATGCCAGGTCCAAATGTCGTGAATCTGGCGATGATCATCGGTAACCGGTTTTTTGGATTACCCGGCGCCTTGAGTGCCTTGGCTGGTATGTTGTGTTTCCCCCTGATTTTGTTATTGCTAGTTGTACTGCTATATGCTCAGGTCGCACAGCATCCTGGCGTCGCTGGAGCACTGCGCGGCATGAGCGCCGTTGCCGCGGGCATGATCATCGCCGCTGGCTTGCGTATGTTGCCAGTGCTAAAGACACATCCTTTAGGGATACTGTTCGCGGCTTCAATCGCCTGTCTGAGTTTTATTGCGATTGCCATTTTCCGAATTCCACTCGCTTATGTTTTACTGCCGTTGGGAATGCTTTCTATGAGCTTGGTTTATCGACAGCTGAAACAGATTGCGGAGCGTCAATCGTGAGCGTGATGTCAGCGATGCCCCTGATTAGTGTGGATTGGCTAGATTGGCTGAATTTCTTTTTGCACTTTATGTTGCTATCGCTGTTGTCGGTTGGTGGTGCTGTCGCGACTCTACCCGACATGCATCGTTATCTGGTCGATCAACAACATTGGATGAGTGATGCACAATTTAATGCTTCCGTTGCCTTGGCGCAGGCAGCGCCTGGACCGAATGTTTTGTTTGTCGCCTTGATGGGTTGGCATGTAGGTGCAAACACAGGCAGTTTGTGGGCAGCTTTATTGGGTGTGGTGATTGCGATGGTCGGCATCATTTTGCCGAGCGCGACACTGACTTTCACGTTTGCTAATTGGAGTCATAAGAATCGCGAGTTGATACTCGTTCGTAGTTTTAAACTGGGCATGGCACCCATCGTGATTGGTTTGCTGATAGCAACAGGATGGATTATGGCAAGCGCGCCGCATGACACAGCACGGCAGTGGGCAATGTATCTGCTAACCGCCGTGTCCGCCGTATTGGTCTGGCGCACAAAAATTCATTTATTGTGGCTATTGTGCGCGGGCGCTTTATTGGGCTGGTTTGGCTTAATTTGAACCTCAGGTTCACGACCGCGTAGTCACTCTGCATTACGCTTTTATAGGCAAGCTCAAGCGCACTTCCAAACCACCTTCGGGTAAATTCGATAAGCTCAATTTGCCATTGTGTTGTCTAGCAATATTCATGGCGATGGTTAAACCCAATCCTGTGCCGCCGGTCTCACGCGAGCGGGAAGTTTCGATGCGATAAAAAGGTTCGAAAACACGGTTTTGCTGGTCGGGCGGAATTCCGGTGCCGCCATCCCGTACGCAAATATGTAGCCACTTTTGTTTAGCCTCTGTCGTTTGCAACAAGTGAATATGCGCACGATGGCCGTACTTGATCGCGTTGTCGACTAAATTATTCAGGCAACGTCGCAACGCCTGCGGGCGTGCCATCACGGTCACTTTAGATTTGTCGATTAGGCTGACATCATGTCCAGCATCGCTGGCGTCTGTACAAATACTATCGAGCAAAGAATCGATGTCGAGCGCCTGTAAGCTTTCGTTGCTATCCATACTGCGCGCCAGATCCAAGCCTTCTTTTACCATCATTTGCATATTTGATAGATCGCCGACAAGTTTGTCGTGAAGTTCATTGTCGTTGACTTTCTCCAGCCGCAAACGTAGACGCGTCAATGGTGTTTGTAGATCATGGGTAATTGCTGCCAACATTTGTGTGCGCTGTTGGATGTGGTCTCGTATCCGCAATTGCATAAAGTTAAACGCGCTGATCGCTTGGCGGATTTCTTTTGCACCAGTTTCCTTTAAAGCCGGGCGATTAATATCTTGTCCCAAATCCGTTGCCGCCTGCGCCAGTTGTTGTAACGGTCGAATCGTCATACGGGAAACGAGGAGCGCAAGGCCGGCGATACAGGCAAGGAACAGGCCGAGGTAATAATAGGTTTCTGCTTGAATTGGATTGGATGGTGGCTTGGAGGGAAAGATGGTTTGATGTAATCCTGAGCCATCACTCAATACAAAAATTAGGGCTTCGCAGGCATCGACCACGCCACGATCATCTGGACGCATTAGGCAATTTTCTGGCGCGGGTGGTAAGGGAATAATTTTAAAAGATTTACTCAGGCGCTCACTTAAAGCGATGCCATACGGTGTGCTAGCTTGATAGGCTGGTACGTTGGTAGGAACGGGTGCAACTTTCAAACCGAAGCGATGAATTGCTTTCAGTAGTCCCTCACGATTGGCTGCAGGTAACGCGTCGATCGCGTGAATTAATTGTTCCGCGTGCTTGGCGCGATCAGCACGGTAAGAACTACGTTCGTTGCTGATACTGGTTTGACGCTCACCAAACGCCAACCACCAAGTCAGTGCCGCCGAGCACAGAATGCCAAATAGCAATACAGAAAAAATGCGTGCAGAAATCGTGTCAAAGCGTTTCATGGGCGATCTCAGGTTTCCGAATGAACGTTGACGGTGAGTACATAGCCACCATTACGGACGGTCTTAATAATTTGTGGCGAGCGCGCGTCTTCACCCAATTTTTGGCGCAGGCGACTGATCTGAATATCAATCGAGCGATCAAACGGGTCGGCATCACGTCCTTGCGTCATATTCAATAATTGATCGCGGTTGAGAACGGTGTTGGGTTGATCCAAAAAAATATTCAATAATCGATATTCAGAACCGGATAGAGCAATCACTCGATTGTCGGGGCTAATTAAATGCCGCGCCACCAAATCAACAGTCCAATCGCCGAATTTCAATTTTTGTGGTTTGTTGAGATCGCCATACTCACCATTGGCTTGCGAGCGGCGCAACACGCTGCGGATGCGTGCTAACAATTCACGTGGTTCGAAAGGTTTGGGCAGATAATCATCAGCCCCCATTTCTAAACCCAAGATTCGATCTAAAGGTTCACTACGCGCTGTTAGCATAATGACTGGTACCGTCGATTTGACGCGTAAGTTGCGACATAAAGTCAGACCGTCTTCACCTGGCAAATTGAGATCTAAAACAATCAAATCAACCGATTGTTTTTCTAAATTCGCCCACATGCCTAGACCATCACCAGCTGTTAAGGTGATGTAGCCGTGAGTTTCTAGATAATCCGCCAGTAAACTGCGGATTTCACGATCGTCATCGACGATTAAAAGAGTGTTTTGCGTTTCCATAGGCATATTATTGATCAAGCTTTCTTTCAATGCACAGAATTCGCCCCAGAGTTTTGTATCGACTTGTTATTGGTAACAAAAACTGAAACAAACCGAAACATCCGTACTGCTTTTAAACGTAGATTTCCTATTGGGATTTTTGATGGTGACAGATGCACTCTTTAAGGCAGTTTTGTTGTGAATGAGGCGTCAATAGTGAACCAGGGGTAATCAACGGCAACGAACAGCGGCAAAAAAGACACAAAAATGTGTCGTCAACGCGCAAATACCACCACCGGAAAGCCTAGTGGAAAATCTGGGTTAAAGCTCCCAGTTACATCGAGATACACTCTTTTTACACACTGACATTTATTTCTTACAAATACAGCGCACTATGTGTTCCATGCGCACTGCGGATTGTAAGTGGAACAAAAGCAAATGATCCCAAGGCGCGGCCGCGATACATTGTTAACCCTGACGTGTTCTGTGAAGTCTTATCAAAAAAGGAAATATCATCATGAAATTTTTAAAAAATACCATCGTACTTGGCTTAACGACCGCAAGTTTGGTGCTTGTAACAGGTGCTTATGCTCAGCAAGCTGCGACGCCAGCGTCAGCACAGGATTCGGCGCGCTCTGCAAACCATGCAAAAATGATAGAGCAAAGGCAGCAAAGAATGCAAGCCGGAATGGAAAAGCACCGTACTCAATTGCATGACAAATTAAAATTGACGCCACAACAAGAGCCTGCCTGGAAAGCATTTACTGAGGCGACGAGACCACAGCACGATCAAAAAATGCATCAAGCCAAAGCCGATCGTCAAGCGATGGCAGCGTTGTCGGCTCCGGCTCGCATGGAAAAGATGTTGGAACGTTCGAAAGAGCGATTGGTACGTATGCAACAACACCTAGATGCCTTGAAAAGTTTTTATGCTGTGTTGACACCTGAACAGCAAAAGATTTTCGACGCAAGTCATCAAGGCATGCGTGATCGTATGAAGGCGCGTATGAAAATGCGTATGCATGATGGTATGCAAAAACGCATGCAAAATCGTATGCACGATGGTAAACCAATGCGCATGCATGAAGGACAGGCGCCAGCACCGACTACGAAATAATCAAACTTATGTGAAATTCTTGGGCAAATTCTCGGTGGTCGTAGGACTATCCGATAAAATGGAGGCTTGGGCGACCAGCCTCCATTTTTCTTTTAAGCTTCCCCCAGCTAGTCCGGTGCGTGGGCTTAATGTAATTACATGACTATTGTTGATCCTTTCGTTGCTGACACTCCTATTATTGCTTTGCCAGACAGTGCGATTGCTACTGCCGCACATCATTTAAATCATGTTGTGCAGATTTGCTTTTCCCATACAGACGAGCATAAAGCGATCGTGGTGTTTGATTTGCGAAGTGATTTGTCGATGGCCTTAGCGAGCGCCTATCGGCAATGTTTGCCCGATGCACAGTTTATTGATTTTGATACGCATAGCGCTCAGCAAGTCATGGCTAGCTTGAATGCTTTGCAGGCTGGTGATCTGGTTGTTCTGGTGCAGACCACCAACTTTCGCATGGACGCCTATCGCGTGCGCGTGGAGTTATTCAAACGTGATCTAAAAGTGATTGAGCATCCACACTTAGGACGTATGCCCGCAGAACAGGCGCTTATTTATATTGATTCGCTTGCTTATGATGAGCAGTATTATCGCGGCGTCGGCCGTGGGCTTAAGCAATTGATTGACCAGGCACCGTTTGGTGTTTTGGATAGCGGTGAGGGCGCGGAACTGATTTATGCCAGTCCATTTGAAGATGCTAAATTGAATATCGGTGACTATAGCGGCATGAAAAATTGGGGTGGGCAATTTCCGATTGGCGAAGTGTTTACCGAGGCAAAAGATCTAGAAGCTGTGAACGGAAAAGTGCGTATCTTTGTATTTGGTGATACGTCTTTTTCAGTCAACAAACCAGCCAGCCCAATCACTCTAATTATCGAACGCGGGCAAGTTGTCGACGTGCTTGATTCAACGCCTGAATTTGATGAAGTGATTGCGAAGATTAAAGAAGACGAGCAAGTGGTTTGGTTGCGCGAATTAGGATTTGGCTTGAATCGCAGTTTTAATCGCGATCGTACGGTGAGCGATATCGGCACCTATGAGCGCATGTGCGGCATCCATTTATCCTTGGGTGCCAAACACGGGATTTATGGCAAACCAAACTTCAAACGTGGCGACGGCAAATATCATGTTGATGTTTTTGCCGTCACTGAGTCCGTACGTTTGGGTGAGCAAGTCGTCTATAGAGATGGGGCTTGGATTGTTTAAAACGCTTTGTTGAAACTGCCATCGGTTTAATAATGTGGCGGGCGTTCATCCACCGGCATTGGTCGTTGGCTAGCAGCCACTGCCACTTCGCGCAAGCGACCGCCCAGTGCAAGACAAAGTTTTTCTAATTCATCGATCTTCTTTTGTTGTCGATACACTTGGGTGTTCAAGGTGTCGACTAAATCATCTTGTCGGCTCAAGCGGATTTCTAAATCGATCAAACGTTCTTCTACGCTCATAGTTTGCCTTTGAAAAGGAATGCCAAATTTGGCGTGAGGCGCCATTTTAGCGTATTCATCGAGAGGATTAAGTTTGTGCTCGCGTGGCAGGTATAATCTGCAGTCTGTTCAAGCGCTATTTTGTCAGTTTCTCGCTTCCTATTTCAACATTTTTTCTCTGGGCTGTAATGATGAATCAACTGTTCCATAATCCTGCACTCCGCCAATTTTTGCAATTTGCTGCGGTAGGTTTATCTGGAACGGCAGTACAGTATTTGAGTTTGTATCTGGCCGTATTGTTCAATTTTGGCTTGCTTGGCAATTCAGCCGCTGTGACTGGTTCTTCGATCGGTTATTTGCTCGGCTCGGTGGTCAATTACATTTTGAATTATTTTCTGACTTTCGGTAGTGACAAGTCGCATCTGGAAGCGGCGTCAAAGTACTCCAGCGTACTTGCCGTCGGCTGGATTATTAATTATGGATTGATTACCTTATTGGTCGATCATTGGCATATCTGGCATTGGTATGCACAAGTGTTTTCTACCGGCTTCGTTTTATGTTGGAACTTCGCGGGGAGCAAGTTGTGGGCATTTAAGGATGGTTCATAAGATCGAACCTGACAACGTCGTAAATGCAACGGAATTGTTAGCCGATATCCGCGGTCTTAGAACTATCAGGTAAAATTTAGAACTTAAGATGCCTTCGCAGATTGCCTTGTTCGCCTAGTTTTTTGTGGTTTTGTGTTTGGTATAAACAGAATGCGACGCTGCGATCAACGCTGCGATTTCTGAGCATTCATATCGCGTCCCTAATCATAGTCGGTGGGAGTTCTGGTGTTGAAGAAAATACTACGTAAAGTCTTCCCGGATTCTGCCCCTTTGGATGCATCCGTTCAACAGCCTTTATCTAAGAATATTCCCGCGCAGATAGATCAAGACGGCGGGACTCAGCAAGATCCCTTATTTCCAGTCAAGAAGGCTGGCAAAGAGATCGCATCCAAATTGTTTATGGCGATGTCCACAGACAAAGGTATCCATCTAGAATCTTTATTAAGCGCACTCGGCGCCTTGGCAGGTTATGCTTGTCAAATCAGCGTGCGAGAAGAATTTGTGGTGCGTCAAGGTAAAGCAGAAAAGGATGTTTTTATTGTCGTTCATAGCAAGCAAAATGGGACTAGCTATTATTTCGGTGATTTGCTTAATCGCCCTCTGGCCGAAAGTCGCTATTCTGTTTGGTCATTAGTATCTGGCGCGACACAAAAGTTGGGCTTGCAAGAACTAATTGATTTGCACGAAATTTTTAAACATGTCACAGTGACTTTAGGGACTGAAAATTTTGGAGTTCCGAGAGTTGAGCTTGAGCAAAGAGCTAAAGAAACACCGTTGAATTACGTGAAATTCTTATGGCCACAACTTTTTCCCTTAGCGCAAAGCTTTTGTCCAAATCCACAAGATTGGCCTGTAGTTTTTGGTGTCGCGATCCAAGAAATACTGTTTGCTAGTAAAGATTTAATAGAGCCAAAATCAGCATTAATTATCGTAATGGAAAGTGCTGTGCCAATGTCGAAAATTCATCTTTTGGATTGATTGTGTAAGTAAGTTAGTTTTGGTTCGAAATCTGTGTGTTTTCCTGCGCAATTGTTCTTTACTTGCCGTTAAACAATGTTAGTATAAAGTAAGTTTTGCTCTGATCGAGCTGCATTCGCTAAATAAATTCAAATGAAGGCATATCTATGATAGCCCAGCGTAAATTACTATTATCATCGCTCATTTTGGCTTTTTTCATAAGCATTTCTGCGATTGCTGATGCTGATGTCGAGGAAGACTTGGCGCGCTTAGCCGCTATACAGCTACTATCTGAGAAAGATAACGAGGCTGCACTCAAACAGCTCAAAGATTTTTATGCGCAATTCAACGCTGAGACAGATTATCAAGTCCGGATTGATACCTTGCGTCAGTTATCTGCAGCTTATTATGATGCTGGTGACATTCCAGCCAGTGATCAAAGCAGTGCCGCGATTTTGCAATTGGCGAAAGCGAAAAACGATAAAGAAGTCATTGCTCTAATGCAGGTTGATGAGGCGTACAAATTTTTGGACTCCGGGAAGTTTGAGCAGGCCATCAAGAAGTTAGATGAGATTGCGACTGTACTCAAAGGATCAACTCGACCCGACAATCAAATGCGACTAGAGATCGCATACGGTGTAATTTATCAAGCGGCAAGTAAGTTTGATAAAGCGTTGAGTCATTTTCTAGAAGCCTTGCGTTTAACAGATCATTTGGGGAGTCGAAAAACGCTATCCAAAATTCGACGCTTACAGACTTTGGCATCGTTGTATTTGACTATGCAGAATCCTGAACAAACATTGATTATGTCAAATCAAGCGCTGGTCCTTGCCGGCGAAGTAGACTCTCCCCGGCTCATTGCTAGCTTGCAGCAAAGTCAAGCAATGGCCTTGGGCGAATTGAAACGCTATCCGGAAGCCTTAGTTGCCTATGAGCGCGCTTTGAGGGCCGCACAAGAAGCGAATTTGCCCAAAATGGAGGCGCTGATATTGAGTAACATCGCCGATTTGCATTTACGCACACATAACTTTGTGCGGGCTGAAAACTTCGCTCGCCAAGCATTGAAAAAAGCTGAGGCAATTAATGATTCTTATATCATTTTGGCCGCGAAGGCGAATGTCGGATTCGCTTTGGGAGGTCAAGGAAAAATCGCCTCGGCGATGGAATATTTAGCCGCACCTCTACAAAACTCACGCGATCAAGGTGATAAAGCGGATCTTGAAGCTTTCGTTGGCGAAATAAGTCGCATGTATGAGCAGGCTAAAATGTACAAAGAGGCTCTCGAATATGCGAGGGAGCAGCAAAATCTTAGTAACGAGTTGTTTCGTGCGGATCGATCAAAAACTGTTGCTGCTTTGCAAGAGCAGTTTGATGCCGATCAGCGCAAAAAACAGATTGAGCTATTAGCACGCGAAAATCAGATTAAAGATGCTGATATTAAAAATAGTCGCCTTCAACAAATCGTCACTTTGCTAGGCGCTATGTTGACGATTATGGGCGGTATCTTTATCTATATGTTATATCGTAAAGTCAAACAGACCAATGAGCGACTCGAAGAGGTAAATCAACAACTGGAATTCCATTCCGTGCGCGATCCGTTGACCGGCTTATATAACCGCCGTTCATTTTTGGAGATGATGAAGACTCGAGCTGACAATGTTGCGCCTGATCGACGTGAGGGGGATGATGATAGTCCAGATTGCTTGATCATTATGGATATCGATCACTTCAAACATATCAACGATACTTGGGGGCATTCTGCTGGCGATACGGTTCTGATTGAAGTCGCTAAACGCTTGCGGAGCGCGGTTCGTGATACCGATATGACTCTGCGTTGGGGCGGTGAAGAGTTTTTAATATATGCACCGAATACCAAACCCACCCAATTGATGCCGTTAGTCGAACGCGTCTTGAAGTCGATAGGCTCAACGCCTGTCATCGTTGGCAATAATATGATTCCTGTAACGGTCAGCGCTGGCTATATTTCATTGCCATTCTCCGGCGTTTCAGAAATCGAATGCAATTGGGAAAAAGCGATGCAATTAGCGGACATGGCCTTATACCTCGGTAAAGTGAATGGACGGAATCGCGCCTATGGTCTACTAAGTTTATTGGTGCCGTATGAGCAAGCCTTACCTGAATTGGAAAGAGATTTTTCTGCGGCGATTCAACAAGGTATGGTCGAAATAGCCATCGTATTGGGTCCGCAGACATCCTCTCAAGGAAAAACCAGCCTCTAACAGACTCAGTACCCAATTTATCATAGTCGTATCGTCCCAAACCGCTAAAAACAGGTTAAGTTTTTTTAGCGGCAAGCACAAGAGGATAGAAAAAATGCTGGTACCCCTAGACAAGATTTAAAATTGTGCCTATAATCTTGTTTCTGTAGTTGCTGATGACAAGGCAAACAGTTATTTGAACTAAGCAAGTTGTATATGGGTGCTTAGCTCAGTTGGTAGAGCGGCGCCCTTACAAGGCGTAGGTCGGGAGTTCGAGCCTCTCAGCACCCACCATCAAATAGCTGTAAAAATGCACCACGTTTCTAAAACGGAGTGGTAGTTCAGTTGGTTAGAATACCGGCCTGTCACGCCGGGGGTCGCGGGTTCGAGCCCCGTCCGCTCCGCCAAGTTGTAAGAGAAAACGCGCTACGGCGCGTTTTTTTTGGACTATGAAAAAGTGCGGCGCATAGTCAGGCTGATTTTAAGGATGAAAAAATGCCAGTGTTTTACTGGCATTTTTTATTAACATCGGGCTGGTTGTGCTTTATGCAGTCAAGGGGTCGGCTAATTGCCCTCCAAGTGAATACACGATGTCATCAATCATTTTTGCTAATTCAGATGTCATCAAAAGAAAATCGGCATCGAAGCGTTCATTCTCGTCCGCAGTCCGATTGTCTTTATCCTCATTCAAAATATCCAAAGGCTTAATGCGTTTGATCGCCAAGTTTTCAGAAAGCACAAAAGAGATTTTGTCATCCCAAGTCATGGCCAACTTTGTGCATTGTTTGCCCGCAGCAATGTGACGTTGTACATCGTCCGGATCAATCGAGTGACGCACATAGCGGACAGTCGCTTTATCTTCGGTATGTGCGCGTAGTTCAGTGTCTTGGTCGATTGTGAAACCTTTTGGCGCTTCATTGCCGGCTAGCCAATCGGTCATTGCTGTTTGTGGAGAAATCTTTGTGCGTAAACTTTCCATCGGAATTTTGTCGCACTTCAAGAGTAGCTTGATAACTTCATCAGCTTTACTTGGACTAGAGCTGTCGATTACCAACCAGCCATTGACCGGATCAATCCAGACCCAAGTCTGACGTGTGATGGCAAAAGCGCGTGGTAATAGCTCATCGGTGACGCGTTCTTTCAAGTCCTTCATTGCTTTGCGACCTGGTGCGAATCCTTGCTGTTCTTCCAGTTCTTTGGCGCGGGCTTTGGTGACTTGATTGACTACTGAAGATGGTAATAATTTCTTTTCATTTTGCAGTAACAGCAGTAACTGCTGATTGACGCTGTGTACCAGATGCTCATTACCGCGAGGCGATGCCCAACCTTCACTTTGCATATCACCTGAGCCTGTGTTGGCAAAGGCTTGAGAAGCCAATTGCATATTCAATTGTTCAACATCGACTTTCCAAGGTGCTGGAAGACGGAAAACTTGTAAATTCTTAAACCACATAGGCTGTTCCAAAGGTGAGGAAAAGCGTCTGATTTTACACCTTCGTTGCTCGCTTGTAGGTGCTTCTGTGCAGAAAACTTGATTCAATTTATTGGGAAATGGAAGTTTGCTATGCGCCTCAGGATGATGGTCGATGGGATAGAGCGATGTTTTTATTTGGCTTGCGATAGTTTGCCGTAAATTAGCAGTCGGACAAAGGTTATAATGCAGACTAATTTTCTCTAAAATATTTGCGTGTATCGTGATTCTCACGCGCAGCAAAAAACCTATTTCAAACGCCATGTTAGCTCAGCAAAAACAAGAAATCCTCGAAGCATTAAAAAGCGTAGTCGCGCCGATTATCGCTGGAACAGAACTCAATCCGACGATCGCATTAGAGCGTCCTCGCGACCCTTCACACGGAGATATCGCTTGTAATATCGCGATGCAAATAGCCAAACCTCTGAAAAAAAATCCGCGTGAATTAGCGCAACAAATTGTCGATGCTTTATTAGCACAAAATAATCCCTTAATCGCCAATGCCGAACTAGCAGGCCCTGGCTTTATTAACTTGCGTGTCACTGCGGCAGCAAAGCAAGCCGTGGTCAAAACGATTTTGCAGCAGCAAGATCAGTTTGGTAAAGGCACGCGAGGTGTCGGTAAAAAAGTGATTGTCGAGTTTGTTTCAGCGAATCCGACTGGTCCTTTGCATGTAGGTCACGGTCGTCAAGGTGCACTCGGCGATGCGTTGTCGGCGCTGTTAGAAGCGCAAAGTTATCAAGTAACGCGTGAGTTTTATTACAACGATGCAGGTGTGCAGATCGGCAATTTGGCTATGTCAGTGCAAGCACGTGCTAAGGGATTTAAGCCGGGCGATGCTGAGTGGCCTGAATCTGCTTACAACGGCGAATACATTGCAGAAATCGCACAAGATTTTTTAGCCAAGAAAACCGTTTCCGCCAGCAATGGCGAGCCAGTTACAGGCAGTGGCGATGTTAATGATCTCGATTCCATTCGTCAATTTGGCGTGACTTATCTGCGCAATGAGCAAGATATTGATTTGTTGGCGTTTGGTGTAAAGTTTGACAATTACTATCTTGAATCTTCGCTATATACCGATGGAAAAGTTGAAGCGGCAGTTGCAGCCTTGATTGCTGCTGGTAAAACTTATGAGCAAGATGGTGCTTTGTGGTTGCGTACGACAGAATACGGTGACGACAAGGATCGCGTCATGAAAAAGTCGGATGGCACTTACACGTATTTCGTCCCGGATGTGGCTTATCATGTGGTCAAATGGCAACGTGGCTTTAGTCAGGCGATTAACGTGCAAGGCAGTGATCACCATGGCACAATTGCACGCGTGCGAGCGGGTTTGCAAGCTGTGAATCAGGGTATCCCGCAAGGCTACCCTGATTATGTATTGCACAAAATGGTCACTGTGATGAAAGATGGCGAGGAAGTGAAAATTTCCAAACGCGCTGGTTCGTACGTGACCGTGCGTGACTTGATCGAATGGTCAGGCGGCGGCGATGTGCAAAAAGGCCGTGATGCAGTGCGTTTCTTTTTGATTTCGCGTAAAGCGGATACCGAATTTGTATTCGATGTCGATGTCGCGTTGGCTAAGTCCGACGAAAATCCTGTCTACTATGTGCATTATGCTCATGCCCGTATTTGCCGGATGTTGGCGCAGTATAGTGAATCTGATGCAGACTTAGCGGCATTGAAAGAGGTCGATTTATCGCCACTAACAGCGCCACGTGAAGCATCATTATTGCAAAAACTGGCCGAGTATCCTGACATGTTGGAAAGAGCATTAGAAGAATTAGGCCCGCATCAGGTCGCGTTTTATCTGCGTGATTTGGCCGGAGAGTTGCACAGCTATTACAATGCCGAACGCGTATTGGTCGATGATGAGCCAACCAAATTGGCACGCTTAGCGTTAATCTTGGCAACTCGTCAGGTTTTACGCAATGGTCTCAGTTTGATTGGCGTTTCAGCGCCAAATCAAATGTAAATGCTACGCTCGCATGACAATCAGATCCTGAGAAACGAATAAAAAAATGTATTTCAGCACACATAAAAGTATCATGAAAAACACGAAC
>JAYVHZ010000129.1:0-2826 GCA_043770645.1 Undibacterium sp.
CAGGTTTAGCAGTTGGCGCGTCAGCGTCGGCGCAAGTGTATGTTGGTGGTACAGTTGGTCAGTCAAAATGGAATGTCGATTGCAAAGAAGCAGGCGTTACCTGTGACAAGTCGACTAATGCTTATAAATTGATCGGTGGCTATAACATCGATAAGAACTTTGCCTTAGAAGCGAGTTTTTTCTCTTTAGGTAAAATGAAAGCGAACGCCAAGGTTGGTACTGTGAATGCTAGTACAGAAGCCAAAGGAACAGGTTTTGAATTGGCTGGCGTATTAAAGCATGATTTTGAAAACGGCTTCGGCGCGTTTGCTAAAGCAGGTATCGCGCGCGTGACAGCAGACACATCCGCGAACGTGCCAACGGTTTTTAAATTTCCCAATGATACGACATCGACACAACCTGTTTTGGGTTTGGGCGCAACTTATGCTGTGACTAAAGAAATTGCTCTGCGTGGCGAAATCGAATCTCGTCGTATCAAATTTGGCAGTGATAAAAGCACGGTGAATACTGTTTCCGTTGGTGTGCAATACGCGTTTTAAACTGAATTTCTTGCGATTGTCATCGATAGATCTTACCGGTTAATGACGTAGCGAAGCACTTAGTTAAACGCACAAAAAACGCGCAATCAATGTATGTTGATTGCGCGTTTCTTTTTTTTGTCACTCAGTCGATACGGGCAAAATCTTGTTGTAACCACTTCATGGCTGAGGTTTGATTTAACTTGAAGTCAGGCCTCACTTTGATTTTGGCAAGTTGTTCGCCATTGGCGTCAAATGCACTCAGATAAGCATGTGGATCATCTTCATCCGGAATGATTTGTAAACAGATTTTATAGTCAGCATCATCGCCATTTAGCATCATACTTTTGTTCAAGCTGGCATGTAATTGTTGCTCATGGCGACGTACGAATTCACTCGCTGTTTTCACTAAAGTATTAAACGCGTTGTGATCCAGCGGTTTAGGATTTTTTTTGTCACGCCCCATGGTCCATGGACCGATCAGCGCAGCTTCTGCTTCGCCATCTTTGTACATCGCAACAGCCCAGCCATCATCGTCGTCATTTTTGATCACGCGCGCGGTCCAGCCTTTTGCTTGCCAGACTCGCGCTTCTTGAATTAGGGTATCTTCGTCAGTTGGTGTTAGTTCAGACATGCGATTTCTTTTTACTTATTCGATGTTGTACTAAATACTTTGACGATACTCACGCCTTCACTACCTGTATTGCAAATGTAGGCGCCATCTTTTAATTGTATGAATTGTTCTGCATCCAAATCGATAGCTTGGCCGTTCACTGTCAGCGCGCAACTACCAGTTAAAACATACAAGCGAAAACTATGGGACGCCTTGATCGTGATGCTTTGATTCGCTTCATAAGTATTGCTGTAGAACTTGAAGTTTTCTGACGGACGGTGTTGCTGGCGCACGCCGATTTCCGAAATGGTGTTGTCTGCGATATCAGACCAGGATTGAACTTGTGACATAGGATTCCTTGAAAATGAGATAGATGCCGCACAGCATAGAGCTAATTTGCGGGGGATTCTGAGAGCTGGGAAGTGATAAGAACAACGAAGTGCTTAGAAGTCTGCGCGACAGAAGAGTTGGCAGTATACGTGAAATCAGCGACTTCTTTATGAGTTTGCGGAATGAGCCTTGCAGGTTTGCTAATCGCTTACCCGTCCGAGCTGTGGGTAAGCGATTGATTAGATAGCGAATTAAGCGGCGAACCAGTCAGCCACCATCTTCGCTTCGACTGGTGCAGCGTCTTTGTGCAGAAATTCATTGGTCGCGCAATCATAGCGATAGGCTGTTGCCCATTCCTGATGATGCTCAGCTAACTGCTTAATACTGGCACAAACATAAGTAATTTCAGCATTGGTTGTGGTTGGATGAATCGACATGCGTATCCAACCCGGTTTACTGGTTAAGTCTCCGGAGCTGATTTGGTCGGTCAGTTTGTGCGAAGTTTCTTGGTCAACATTGAGTAAGTAATGTCCGTAAGTACCAGCACAGCTGCAGCCACCACGGGTTTGGATGCCGAAACGATCATTGAGTAACTTCACGCCAAGATTGAAATGCAAATCTTGAATGAAGAAGGAGATGACACCGAGTCGGTTTTGATGCTGTGGTGCGAGTATGGCTAAGTTAGGAACTTGACCAAGTTCGGCAAACACATAATCAGTGATTTCTTTTTCGCGCGCCAAGATATTGTTTATACCCATTTGCTCTTTAAGCTGGATCGCCAACGCAGTTTTGATGACCTGCAAAAAGCCCGGCGTGCCACCATCTTCACGACTTTCAATATTGTCGATGTATTGATGTTCACCCCAAGGATTGGTCCATGTCACTGTGCCGCCACCTGGGCAATCTGGCACCATATTTCTATACAGTTTTTTATTGAATACCAAAACACCCGAAGTACCAGGCCCACCTAAGAATTTATGGGGTGAAAAAAAGATCGCATCCAAATAGCATTCTGGATCGGCTGGATGCATATTGATTTCTACATACGGACCAGAGCAAGCAAAATCGACGAAGCACAAACCATTATTTTGATGCATCAACTTGGCGACTTCGTAATACGGCGTTTTGATGCCTGTCACGTTGGAACAAGAGGTGATCGATGCGATTTTCATCGGTCGATCTTGGTACTTAGCAAGTAAGCTTGTTAAGTTGTCGATACTAAATAGACCTTGCTCATCAGCTGGAATCACCTCGACATCAGCGATGGTTTCCAACCATGAGGTTTGATTGGAGTGATGTTCCATGTGCGAAATGAAAACCACAGGGCGTTTTTCCTTAGGCAATGAGAAATACTCTTTTAAGGAC
>JAYVHZ010000130.1:0-19204 GCA_043770645.1 Undibacterium sp.
GTCTTGTGCCGGTAATTCATTCAAATGACTAGCGAGATGTGCCTCCACTTGTTTTTCCGTTTCAACCACAAAGCCCAGACTGATTGCATCGCCACAACGGCCAGCAATCAAGCCACAGGCGTAAGCGCCTGCATACCAGAGCGGATTTAGCACACTGGTATGGGAATTGAGCTGGCGCAGGCGTTCAGCGGTCCAAGCTAGGTGATCTTCTTCTTCAACACTGGAGTGGGCAAACTGTCGTTTGACGTCTTCAGACTTAGAGAACACCGCTTGTGAATCATACAAAGCCTGTGCGCAAATCTCGCCTACATGATTGACTCGCATCAAACCAGCGCTATGCTTTTTTTCGATGTCCGAAAGTGCTAGCTCTGCACAAGTATCTCCAGGGTTAGGACGTGAAGCACAGGCATGTCCGGAGATCACACGTAATGCGCGGTCGAAATTAATCAAAAGTTGATCGGTAGTTTTGGTCAGCATGATGCAAAATATGGAAGATTCGAGTCTTGGATTGTAATCGGATTAATCTGTAGCGAAGCAAAATTAAACACAAAAAATTGCGTCAGAGCAAAGTAATCGTTAACAGAAAAATTATAGCCGTGACAGTTTTTCTGATCGTTTTTGGTGCATTGTTGTTGCAATGCCACATAATATTTGAATATGTTCTATAATAGCGCGATTCTCTTTGCCCAAAACAGTGCAATTTGTTCCAATGCCACTTAGCATACGAGGCAAAAATCGCCCTATTTTTATAATACGGTGCTTACAAGAGACGAAATTTTGGTTGGTGTTTAGCAATAAATATCGACCCGAAAAAAAATTTATTAACCTTTGGAGAGTTTTTCAATGAAAAAATCACTTATCGCTTTCGCAGTATTGGGTGCATTTGCATCCGCAGCTTCTGCTCAATCTTCTGTTGTGTTATACGGTGTAATCGATGCATCAACATCCCACATGTCTAACCAGACAGTCGCTGGTGGCAAGAAGTTCTCTTTGGACGCGAGCAATTTGTCATCTTCACGTTGGGGCCTGAAAGGCACTGAAGATCTGGGTAATGGCTTGAAAGCAAATTTCAACTTGGAAAGCTCTTTGAACGTCGACACAGGTACAGCGGGTAACTTGTTTGACCGTAACGCATCTGTTGGTTTGTCTGGTGATTTCGGTACAGTCAATGTTGGTCGCCAAACTAATTTGGCATACGACACATTGGTGCAAGTTGATCCATTGAACGTTGCACACGTTGGCACTAACCCAAATATCGCTTTGGGCGCGATGAACAATGTTGGTTTGTTCGGTACACACGGCACTAGCGTTGGTTCTTCTTCTGCAGCACGTCAAAATAATTCTGTGAAATATGCAATGCCATCCGTATTGGGCGGCATTACTTTCGGCGCAATGTATGGTTTTGGTGAAAAAGCTGGCGACGCATCTGCAAGCAGCTACGCTGGTGCATCTGCTGGTTTCAGTCAAAATGGTTTGACCGCTGTATTCTCTTACGCTCAGTTGAAAGACGCATCTAACAGCTCTACAGTGCGTTCTTACACCGGCGGTGCAAAATTTGTTGTTACGCCAGAATTCACTATTAAAGTGACTTACGCAGAAAATGAATTGAACACAACTGGTCGTACTATCAGTGTATTTGGTACAGGTTTTGATTACGCCTTAACTCCTCAAACAACATTGACAGCTGGCTACTATGCTAACCGTCGCTCTGGCGATGTAAAAGGCGAAGCTGATCAATTCGTTGGTGTTGCTAAATATGCTTTGAGCAAACGTACTGCTTTCTACGGTTCTTTCTCTTATGCTAAAGCTGGCTCTAAAGCGACTAAGGACCAAGAATTAGGCTTGTTCATCGGTGCTGGTAACAAGACAGCAACGCGTACAACAGTTGGTGTATTGCACTCATTCTAATCCATAGGATTTAGTCTGAAAAAAGACTGCTTCGGCAGTCTTTTTTTTTGAACTATTTGACAATCCTTCCTTCTAAGCAACGCATTGCATTTCGCGGCAGACTATCTAACCTTTAGTTTTTCGCCTTTAACTCCCGCTCAGATTACCTAATCAGTTTGACTATGAAATTTTTTTCCGTATTGTGTTTCAGTGCCATGATGTTTTCATCGGCGGCGCATGCCGGATTTCAGGCAAATCAGTTACAGAAAAATGAAATCGTCAAACTGGACGGCAAACTCGACGAAGCCGTGTGGAAATCGGTTATACCCCATACGAATTTCTTTCAAACTCAACCATTCGATAATGTTGCCGCACATCTGCGTACCGAAGTTCGAGTTATGTATGACGATCGTTTCTTGTACGTTGGTGTAATAGGCTTTGACAACGATCCAAGTCAGATCAGGGACTCATTTGCACGCCGAGACAAGATTAGTATCGATCAGGATTTCTTTGCACTCTACATCGATCCCAGCAGTGGACATAAGGCGGCACAGGTATTTTATGTCAATGCACGCGGCGCTTTGATGGACGGTATTTATAGCGACACGTCGGGTGATGATACGGCGCCAGATTATGAATATTCCGCCAGCCCAGCGCGCATTGAGGGCGGTTGGAGTGCCGAATTTAGAATTCCATTTTCGTCGATTGCGTATGACAAGCATTCAACGACCCCTTGGAGCTTGTTAGTCTTGCGTAACATGACGCGAGATCAACGTTATCGCATGTATAGCGGAGCGGTGACACGTGCGACCAGTTGCAATTTGTGCTTTTCGAATCCCATCGAAGGGATGAAAAATCTTCCTTCAGGCATAAGCTGGAATATAACGCCGCAATTAGTTGCGCGCCGTGCGCAAGATCAGGTTAATGGCAAAGCCAAAGTCGTCAGTTCATCCAAGGATCTGAGTTTGGATTTTAAGCTGCGACCAACATCGGCGATTACGATTGATGCGACCTTGAATCCGGATTTTTCGCAAATTGAATTAGATTCACCACAATTATCCGGCAATACGCGTTTTGGTATTTTTGTGCAGGAGAAGCGCCCGTTCTTTTTAGAAGGTGCTGATATTTTCCGTACGCCATTAAACGCGATTAGTACCCGCACGATTGCGAATCCTGATGTGGGCTTACGCTATACCCAACGTGATGCCGATAGCGATTTTAGTATTCTCAGTAGCAGAGATACCGAAGGTGCCTTGGTATTGGTGCCGCAAACATATTTCACTGGATATGCGACCAGTCAAGTCGCCTCGACAGCGACCGATGCACGTGCGAACTTTCGCCTTGGCTCGCTTTCACTTGGCGCTGTGTTGACTGATAGGCAGTATGCCCAAGGCGTTGGCTACAATCGTGTCGCAGGCCCGGATTTTGTGTGGCAAATCGACCGCAATCAATTAATGCGTGCGCAAGTCTTGTTGAGCTCTACCAGTGCGCAAATGAACGCACAAGGCAATCTAGCTCGCGGTAATACCACGAATGGTCACGCAGCCTATTTTGATTGGTCGCGCGGCAATGATGCTTGGGGCATGTCGGTGAATTTGCGTGATTTCAGTAAAGATTTTCGCGCGGATAACGGTTTCTTTTCTCAAGTTGGTTTCCGTAGTATCAACTCGGAAATCGCCAAGAAATTTGGTCGTACAGGCATTCTGAACGAATTCAATACTTACATTGGCGTCGAGTATAAAGTCGATAGCGAAGGCAATGTGCTATCGAAAATCTTAGCTCCCGGTGTCCGAGTTGCGGGGCCGTTTGATAGCTCAGCCTATCTGAATTTGAGCCCATCCGTGCGGAGTCGTGTTAATCAAGATGGTGAAGTATTTGCGATTGGACGCATCGCTGGTGGGGTCGCGGCAAGTCCAAGCAAAAATATTGCGCGAGTAGCGCTTGATTTCACGGTTGGTGACGTCATCGATATTATGGCAAACCGTTTGGGACGTGGTGGTTCCTATTCGATGAGTGCCAAGCTTAGGCCGATTGACCGCTTAGAACTGGAACCCAGCTTTGCCAGCAATTGGATAGATCGTGACAGTGTGCAAAGTGGGCAATCCACTACACGCACTTACAAAGAAACAGCCTTACAAATTAATAGCATTCTGCATCTAAGTGCTAAAGATACGATCAGAATGATATTGCAGGATGCTCGTACGACACGCGATCCTAAGGCTTATCTGCAGGTGCTTGCACCGCAAAGCAGTCGTAGCGTAAGTTCATTTGTCTACACCCACCGTGCGGGTGTCGGCAGTGCCATCTATCTCGGTTGGACAGTAACAAAAACCGACACGCCAGGTTTCGTCGCTAAGCGTAAGCAAAGTGAGTTGTTCACCAAATTTTCTTGGCAAATCTAAGGCGCAGGCTGATTACCTGACCGGCCTACCTTCTTGACGGTGCGAGTTCGCTTAAGCAAACTAAGCCGCTGGCCACGTTTGCAGCTCACTCCATACTTGACGCTGAACCTGACAACCTTCAGGAAAGTGCTGCATAAAATCCGCTCGCATCGCTGGTGCGAAATCATTTAGGTAGCATTCGTAATCCGCTTTCGATTGCGCTTGATAGCAAGTCCGATAATTATCCTCGCCCATTTTGGCAAAGTGGATTTGCACAAAACATGTTGTCGCCCAAATCTCAGGAATATGTTTGTCACGCATATAGTTTTCAAATGCGTTGGTCAGTTTTGCCGGCACCACAACGCTCACCTCATAAAAAATCATGACTCCCCCTGGCTTGTAAATAAAATAAAAAAATTTCACTCAGAAATGTTAAGCATGTTAAGTACAACAGAAACGTTGCATTCCCATAAATTCCATACAAAGACTTGCGCAGTGGTATTCCACCTCGACATGCAAAAGCCTTTACTAAATTCATGCGATACACTGGATAGCCAAACTCTGACTATCTCCACGACATCATCAAAGCTCAAAATTTTGCATCCTTTATTTTAGGCAGAAGTTTGCGCACGCAGTAACTCAGCCAACCGTCGCCCCGCCCGTCCTAGGCTTTGATCACGATGATGCACCATGCGTGGCATGAAACGATAGCGTGAATTCTCTACAAATTTCACTTCGACTAGTTGCTTCCTTTTAAGCTCCGCTTTCACCAAAAAAATCGGCATCCAGCCATAGCCTAAACCCATCAGCAAAGCTTCTTTTTTTGCGAAAAATCCATCTAGATAAAATACTCGCTCGCTACCAAAAATATGCTCATCGTTACCGCTTTGACTGGAATCTTGCACCGACAATTCGGTATGTTCTTGCAATTGCGCCAAACTCACCGACCGCATGTTGGCGAGCGCGTGGTCTGGCGCAACGCACAATACACATTCGATTTCGGTCAGCGTTTCTGCATGCAGATGCGGGTGTGGCGTGTAGTCTTTGACAATCATCAAATCCGCTTTGTCGGTTTCAAACCGATGCTGTACGCCTTGAAGAAACTCCACTTTCACTTGCACCCTCGTGGGCGCGCCTTCATCTGCTAATTGCTTTAGCGCTTTTAAAATCGTCTGAAGCGGCAAAATGCCATCGACGATGACTAAAAGTTTTGCTTCCCAATCTTGATTGAGTTCGCGTGCCAAGGCTTCCAATTGATTTGCCTGAATCAACAAGCGGCGTCCCTCCGACAGAATCACTTCGCCAGCCGAGGTCAGTTTGACGCGGTAGCCATCGCGATCAAGCAGTGCCAGCCCTAGTTGCTGCTCTAATTGTTTAATCTGATAGCTAATTGCCGACTGCGCGCGATGGAGACGTAAGGCGGCTTTGGCAACGCTGCCTTCGCGCACAACGGTGTCCAAGGCCAGCATGAAATTGAGGTCGAGACTCATAATTAAATCCAATTTCAATCGAAAATTTTGATTAACTTGTTCGAAATATTACGCTTTTTTTGTTGATGTGTCTTGATTACAGTAAGCATAAATTTCATCGACATGGTGTTGGTGATGATAATTCCTCTGGAGACTGACGATGACACAAGCAAATCCTTTGAATCTGCGCGGTATTGAATTTACCGAATTCTGCGGACCATCCGCCGAACATTTAGAGAAACTCTTTTGGGCTTTCGGCTTTTCTAAATTACGCCAACACCCATCCAAAGCGATTAGCTACTTCCGTCAGAACGACATCCATTTTTTGATCAATAGCGAACGTCATGGCAATTCCGCCGAATTCGCAAAAAAACACGGCCCATCCATTTGCTCTATGGGTTGGCGCGTTGACAATGCGGCGTTCGCCTTAGAAGAAGCCGTGAAACGTGGTGCCCGCGCGGTTGCTGACGCTGACAAGGATCATGCCTATCCAGCGGTGTATGGCATCGGTGATAGCCTGATCTATTTCATCGAGCCAAGTTCTAGCGGCACATCTATTTACGAACGTGATTTTCAAGCTTTAGCATCACCGCTGATACAGCCAGAAAAAGGCTTTTTAACGGTCGATCATTTGACCAACAATGTGCCATTCGGCGAACAAGAAAAATGGGCGGATTTCTACAAAGGCATTTTTGGTTTCACTGAAGTGCGTTACTTCGACATTCAAGGTGCGAAAACCGGTTTGACTAGCTATGCGCTGCGTTCACCTGATGGCAGTTTCTGTATCCCTATCAATCAGCCAAAAAATGAGCAAGATCAGATCGCGGAATATCTGCGCGACTACAATGGCCCAGGCGTACAGCATTTGGCTTTCCTGACCAAAGACATTCTGCACTCACTCGATCAACTCGAAGGCAGTGAAATCGAAACCTTGGATATCGACGACGAATACTATCAAGACGTATTCCAACGCGTCCCACACGTGCGCCAAGATCACAGCCGTATTGCCCAGAATCAGGTCTTAGTTGATGGTGACGAGGATGGCTATTTACTACAAATCTTCACCAAAAACATTATCGGACCGATCTTTATCGAAATCATCCAACGCGAAAACAATCTAAGTTTTGGTGAAGGTAATTTTGGTGCCTTATTCCGTTCCATCGAAAAAGACCAGGAACGTCGCGGCGTTATTTAATTTAGGGAGAACTAACATGGCACTACAAGGCGTACATCATGTCGCATACCGTTGTCGCGACACCAAAGAGACAGTCGAGTTTTATCAAAAAGCTTTAGGCATGGATTTTATGCTGGCGATTTCGGAAGACCGCGTTCCTTCGACTAAAGAAGAAAACCCATACATGCACGTCTTTTTAGACGCAGGGAACGGCAATGTTTTGGCATTTTTTGAACTACCCAATTCACCACCGATGAGCCGCGATCTGAGTACCCCATCATGGGTACAACATCTGGCGTTCAAAGTGGATAGTCTAGCTAGTCTGATGGAAGCCAAATCCCATCTAGAAAGTTTAGGACTCGACGTCATAGGCCCGACTAATCACGAACTATTTCAGTCCATCTATTTCAATGATCCCAACGGACACAGAATTGAATTGGCGGCCAACACTTCGACACCTGAAATGCTAAAAACCCTCAACGAGATTGCGCCGCAAATGCTTGCCGATTGGACTGCCAGCAAACGCACGGTGCATCATGCTGCGTGGCTGCACGAGAAAGAATTTTCTCACTAAGTTATTCTAGTATTTTCAGTCGTTAAATAAGCAAAGCTGTCGTATTCACGCTTTGCTTATTTTTTTGACAGATGGATTTTCCAATTTATCTGCACCTTAGATTAAGAAAAATACACCATACTCAAGACTTTGTTGTTTTGTATTCGAAGATATTTAATTTCCTTCAGAACATGTAAGAAATTCCTGCATAATTGGACTCTTAAAAAACGAAAGTCATAGAAACTCTATGAACCGCTGTTGCCCACTTTAAAGCAACAAGGCTGACTTTGAGAGAGAGCACTTCCCAGCTATGCCGACAAATCCGCTCATTCGTACAGAAACGGAACAAGAAATCGCCTTGCTGCGTGAGCGTAATTCTTCGCTCAATATTTTGAGTGAGTTTGCGATTGCCTTGCTACGTTTGCGCACCCGTGACGAAGTGCTGTGGTACACCGCCAACGAGGTGGTTGGCCAGATGGGTTTTGAGGACTGCGTAATTTATCTCTGGGATAGTCACAGTCAACTATTGGTTCAACAGTCAGCATTTGGGCACAAGATGCTCGCGCAAGGGGTAGTTAGTAACGCATTGGAATTACGTTTGGGTGAAGGCATCGTTGGGCGCGCAGCTTTGCGTCGAGAAACGATCGTCGTCAATGATCTTAGTGCGGATGCTGGATACGTCGTTGATATGCAGGAATCTGGTTCAGAGTTAGCAATTCCCATCATCTATTCGGATCAGCTAATCGGCGTAATAGACAGTGAACATTTAGGCAAAGATTTTTACACTGCGGATCGGATTAAGATTTTAACTGCAGTCACATCGATGGTCGCTGCAAAACTGGCGCAGACCAATGTGATCTCTCAGTTGGAATCGTCTATCAGTGAACTTGAGTATGCAAAGAAGTTGCAAAGTGTTCTGTTTAATATTGCAGCATTAACTTATGAAGATGAGAATTTTTTTACGGTCTATGAAAGAATTCATCACCTGATTGCAGAGTTACTCTATGCAAAATCTTTTTTCGTTGCAGTCTATAACGAAGAAACCCGACGGATCGAATTTCCGTATTTTGTCGATGAACGACATCCTGATCTCCCAGCCGATATTGGCCCTGTTGATACTGAAATGCGTGGCATGTCAGCTTGGGTTATTTTCAATAACACTTCACTCTTGCTCGGTCGCGAAGAAATCGCCGAGCGTATACAGCGTGGTGATTTTGAGTTATTGGGTACGATTGCCGAATCATGGTTAGGGGTGCCAATTCATGCCGGTGATGATTTGAAAGGAGCGTTGGTTGTTCAAACTTATTCGCCCTTGGTCGAGTACTTCGAAAAGGATAGGGAGCTATTGAGCTTTGTCTCGCGCCATGTATCGAACCTATTGAAGCGCAAGGTCACCGAGAAAAAACTCCAGCATTTAGCCTTACATGACGCCCTAACTGGTTTAGCAAATCGCACCTTGTTCCTTGATCGCGTATCACATGCCCTAAAAAAGCAAGACAGACAAGGACAGCGATTATGCGCGGTGCTGTACATGGATGTCGACTTATTTAAGACGATTAATGATCGCTACGGTCATGCTGTTGGCGATGCTCTGCTGGCGAAGTTTGGCCATTTATTGACGCAACAAACACGTCAATTAGACACGGTTGCGCGACTAGGTGGTGATGAATTTGCCCTCTTTTTGGAAGACATTGATAAGCAAGAGACAGCTGTGCACTTGGCTGAACGGATTATTCTGGCATTGCAGCAACCGATAGCGGCGAACGAGGCCTTAATCATTTGTTCTACCAGTATCGGGATCGCATTTGCGCATGACACCTCGCTCTCCGCCAGCGAAATTATCCGGCGTGCAGATGCCGCTATGTATCAGGCCAAATCCGCTGGACGCGGACATTTCCAGTTGTATGATCCCTTATTGGATCGTGCGAATGTACGCGACTTAGTGTTAGGTGAAGAGATTCATACCGCATTAAATGAGCAACAATTTGTTCTGCACTACCAGCCCGTGATGAATGTTGCAACTGGATTGGCTGTTGGTTTTGAGGCTTTGTTACGATGGCTGCATCCGCTAAAGTCATGGATACCACCAAACGAATTTATTGACTACGCTGAAAAACATCGTTTGATCGAAAAGATAGATCGCTATGTATTGCGCCAGGCTTTACAACAGATGTGTGCATGGCGTGAGCAAACAGGTGTTTCGCCAAAAGTCAGTGTCAATATTTCTGGTCGCCATTTTGCCAGTCCAGATTTCATTAACACCGTGTTGGCTTTGCTCCATGAGTTCAAAATTGAACCCAATACCTTAGGGATAGAGATTACCGAACGGGCGGTGATTGAGAAGTTCGCGATCGCGCAAAACAATATTCTGATTTTGCAAAAGAATCACGTGCGGGTCTTGCTTGATGATTTTGGAACTGGCTATTCATCTTTAAATTATCTGCATCAATTAACATTAGATGTGATCAAAATTGACCGTACCTTTGTGAAAGGGAGTCGCGGTAGTAAACACGATAATCCCATCATTAATAGTATCGTCGCGCTCGCCTCGGCGATGAATCTGACCGTGGTCGCAGAAGGCGTCGAAACACAGGATGAGTTATTGGTATTGAGAGATGCTGGCTGCGAGTTATGTCAGGGGTTCTATTTTTCGAAAGCGCTACCGCCGGATGACGCAATCAAGTATTTTCTTGCGCACCAAACCAACTTGGAAGTCTCGATTTAAGTTCGCAGACCCAACTTCGGTTCTGAGCCGAGCTCGTGCTATCATCAAAGGGACAAGTTCTTCAAATTATTTCCCTACTTGATTTTTGCAATGACATTCTCTGCTCCCCTCACCGTTACACAGCCAAATTATCAATTTCGTATCGCGCTTAGACACGATGCGCAAACCATCTCGAATCTAGTCAATAGTGCCTACCGTGGTGACTCTAGTCGTGCTGGTTGGACCACCGAAGCGGATCTGCTCACGGGCCTGCGGATCGCACCCGAGGATGTATGTGAAATAATAGAAACGGATGATTCGGTCATTTTGCTCTGTCTGCAAGGAGATGAGATCATAGGCTCTGTGCACTTATTAAAAACCGAAGAAGCCGCCTACTTAGGCATGTTCGCGGTGAATCCAACACTACAAGGTAATGGCATTGGCAAGCAATTCATGCAAGCTGCAGAGGACTTAGTGAAAAGTCGCTGGCAAGCGAAAAAGATGTGGATGACAGTGATCACCACCCGCCATGAATTGATCGCTTATTATGAGCGACGCGGCTATGTCAGAACTGGCCGGATCAAAGCGTTTCCGGCAGAAGTCCCTGAGGAATGCAGATTAGTAAAAGACATACAGATGGAAGAGTTGGAAAAAAATCTGGCATGAGCGACTGCCTTTTCGCTATAAGCATAGAAAGAAAATGAGCTGATGAAAAGACGGATAACTCCTTTCAAAATCAAGTCACCTTGATCGTTCAAAAAAGTCGACCATGTATCATCGCTTTGCTTTCTATGCACTTTTTCCACTGCTTGCATTTGTCGCTCTACTGATTCCTATCGCTTGGCTGGTTAAGCTGATCCACATCAGCATCGGCATGTTCCCTTGGTCTATCATTCTGGGTGTAGGCGTGTTGCCGATATTTGTCGCTGGCACCGCCTGTTGCAGTGGCGGACTTATTGCCTTGTGGCTGTTTTTGCGTTGGCCGCGAAAATATGCTCGTTTCATCTGCGTGCTGCCGTTGAGCTTTATTCCGATTGCCATTTATCTCGGTCAATTCCTCGCCAAATTTGTTTCCGAATTAGGATCGATGAATCTATTTATTCAGTTCGATGTACTTTCTTTACAGGCGCATCTGCTCTATCCGATCATAGCGCTCGCCTTAGTGGCGCTAACTTGGGTCAAAAAGTCAGCGTCACCCGAAACCCAAACCAACTCTCGCGCAACTGCATTGCAAACACTGGCCATGTGGAGCCTAGTTTTGCCATTCTGGGCACTCTCTGCGTTTGCAGTGATATCGACCGAAGGCTATGTAAAACAGTATTTGGCTCAACTGCGCATTGTTCAGGAGCACGTGATCGACTCTGACAACGACCAGCCTATCGTGGTCGCCATTTGTGCAGGGCAAATTGAACGTGCTAAACAACTGATAAAAAAAGATGGCAAGACTTTAAGCGAGGGAGATATCAGCACCGTGATTGAATCGTGCCTGAAAAAACGTAGCGGTGACCTACGAACCCATACGCCACCACCGTTTTACGTTGATCGAGTCGCCGTGACTTTACAAGCGATCCTCGCCTATGAAGAAACCCACAAGGTTTTGATACAGAACGGCTGCAGCACATATCGTAGCCAATTATTAGAAAAAATTTATCAAGACAATGTGAATGAATTGGGTTTACAAGTGTTCACTAACCGGGGCTTGCCGATCAACTGCCTAGTCAAGCTCAATGACGGCAACACCTATCCGGTTTGGTGGCAAATGGTATACGGTCCGTGTGACGGGCGGCCTGACAAAGTCAGCTATGACAAACTAATCCGCCTAGAGAAACTTGGTATTTCTCTGTTGGAAACAGATAGCCGTGGCAATCAATTTTTCAGCACCGATTGGAATTCCTTCCACGAGAAAACTGAAGATCGCGCTTTGCTCTATTTGATTGAACGCGGTTTAGATATGCGTTTTATTGATCAAAACAAGCCACCACTTAACATCGAATTAATTCAACGTCGGTTTGGCTATCGGGATAGCGATCCTGACTCGGCAGACTTTAAGGCCTTGTTAGCCTTGGTCGGTGAGCCTAGTCAAGAACAACTGGTTTTTATAAAAACGCATAGATCGCATTACCTTCCTGAACGACAAGAGAGTGATCCGCGTAGTGTTGCTATGCACGACTATATCGATCAACGCCTTGCGCTACTGAACAAAAAGTCGTCATTAGCAAAAGGCACAAACTAAGCCTAGTTTCCCCCTTTGTTCAAGCCTTCATTCGCCTACGCCATGCACTAAGCTAACAAGCTTCAATGATCGTGGAGCAATGATGTCAATCAATTCTATGTCGCCTGTGACCAGCATCGCTGCGTTGCGGGCTTATCAGCAAGTCAAACAACACGGCGAACCAATCCCTAGCAGGTCTGAATTGCAAGCTCAACTTGCTAACGGACAAGATGTATCGACGATGAATAACGCGCCCAACATCCCTGAACAAGTGAGCCCGCTCAGTACCGAGGAACAAATTCAACAACAACAGGAGTTAGAGAGAGGCTGGGGTCTGATGAGTGCGATCTTGGGAACGCAATTTGACGAGTACGCCTAATTAGCTTGAAACATTCCGCTATTTGCGAAATGTGGACTTAAAAGATTGTGTATGCTAGAAAGAACATGCGGCATTTGCCTCCAAACACCCACTCTTCGAACTTTCCATGTTTTCCTACGCCATTCTAAAACACCTGCACCTCAGTTGCATCGCACTTAGCCTAGCACTATTTATTCTGCGCTTTTTCTGGCGCAAACAAAATTCTCAGATGTTGCAAAAGAAATGGGTCAAAATCCTGCCGCACAGCGTCGACACGCTGTTGCTGATCAGTGCAATCGGCATGGCATGGATCGCCAACATTAATCCATTTGAGCAGCACTGGCTAGCAGCCAAAATCATCGCCCTATTCGCTTACATCATCGCCGGCACCTTTGCCATCAAGCGCGCACAAACTGCTGCAACACAAGCCGTCAGCTTCCTCGTTGCACTAAGCTGCTTTGCCTATATCGCCGCGGTGGCGATCAGCAAACAAGTACTGCCTTTTCTGAACTAAAGTGCACATTCAAGTATCATACGCATTAGTTATTCACCAATAAAAATGACGACCGGAGATACTATGCAAATGAAACATCGACTCAATTTAGTGATCAGTATGGCCTTAAGCAGTTTTGCTTTCACACCAACGATATCAGCACAAACTGCGGAAGATCTGCACCAATTACAACAAGATTTACAAGCAGGCAAAACCACTTCGGTGAAAATTCTCGAACAATATCAAACCCGTAGTAACAAACTCAACCCACAAATCGCTGCCATTAGCGCGGTGCGTACCGAAGCCAAACAAGATGCCGTTTTGGCTGATGCAAACAAAAATCCTCGTCTGCCGCTACAAGGCCTACCCGTGATGGTCAAAGACAATATCGCGATTCAAGGTATGCCAACCACAGCTGGCTCACTCGCCTTAGCAAATAATCTCGCCAGTAGTGATGCATTCATCGTTGCCAAGTTACGCGCAGCTGGTGCGGTGCTGGCTGGCAAAACTAATTTGAGTGAGTGGGCAAATTTTCGCTCCACCAAATCCACGAGTGGCTGGAGTAGCGCAGGTGGACAAACCCGCAATCCCTACAATCTTGGCAAAACACCTTGTGGTTCAAGCTCTGGTTCCGGCGCTGCGGTCGCTGCGCGTTTAATCCCTGCAGCGATCGGTACGGAAACCGATGGTTCTATCGTGTGTCCGGCTGCGGTCAACGGTTTGGTTGGATTTAAACCGACGCTAGGCTTAGTCAGCCGTACGGGCATCGTGCCACTTTCGCATAGCCAGGATACCGCCGGGCCAATGACATTAAGCGTTCGTGATGCAGCGTTATTGATGAATGTGATTGCGGGTAGCGATCCAAGCGATACGGCAACCAAAGCAGCAGATCAGCATAAAGTCGATTACACACAGGGACTCGATCCGCAAGCACTCAAAGGCAAACGCATCGGCATCGTCAGCAAATTGGTCAAAGGCTATGACAAGCAAACTTTGGCACTGTTTAATCGCAGCGTAGACATTCTCAAAGCACAGGGCGCCATCATCATTGATCAAGTGGAGATTCCGCATTTGGAAGAAACTGGCAAAGATGAATACACGATCCTGCTATATGATTTCAAGGCCGACCTCAATACCTATCTGGCGACGACTCCCAATACAGTAAATACGCGCTCGATGGCAGATGTGATGGCATTTAATAAGAAAAATGCGAAGCAAGTGATGCCGCATTTTGGACAAGAAATCATGCAGCAAGCACAAGCCAAAGGTCCGTTAAGCGACCAGACTTATCTTGAAGCGAGTGAACGTGCGAAACGTCTATCTGGTCCTGAAGGCATCGATGCCGCGCTGAAAAAACATCAACTTGATGCACTAATCGCACCAACCACAGGGCCAGCTTGGGATATTAATTACAAAAAAGGGGACGTGATCACCGGCAGCGCAAGCTCTCCTGCTGCAATTGCGGGTTACCCGCATTTGACTGTGCCTATGGGCTTGGTTAAAGGACTACCTGTCGGTTTGTCTTTCTTTGCAGGCGCTTGGAGTGATGCGAGTTTATTGAAGATGGGGTATGCGTTTGAACAAGCGCGACCTGCTTTGCCTGCACCAAATTTATTGAAATAAAAATCTAGATTCAGTTTTAGTTTTCGTTTCAAATTAAGTAGACACAAAAAAGCCGCAGCCCAATTGGTGCTGCGGCTTTTTTTCGATTAAAAAGAATTAGCTCTGCAAACTCATCAAGCTAGCATTACCACCAGCCGCTGTCGTGTTCACACACAAAGCGCGTTCTGCGACCAAGCGCCATAACGGCAATTCTGTCTTCGCATCACATTCAGCGATACAAACAATCGCACCGGTTTGCTGGGATAATGCCACTTTGTAGCTGGCTGCAATATCACGGCCAAGTAAAGCAAAGTGCACGTGTTCAGAAGTACCGACGCTAATCGCATCGCTGACCAATTTCGGCGAATCTGCAGGCAACAAAGCCTTAGTTTTGTCTTCCAGCACAACCGTATTACCCGTTGCGAGAACTGCGGCGATTTGATTGAGTAAAGTCGCGACATCACTCGCTGCGCAGAAGACAGTACCGCGCGAAGCAAACGCCAAGGTGTTCGTCTCACCGGTTGGACCAGGCAACAGCATCGTCATTTTGTAAGGGTTTTGACGTGCGTATTGTTCAGCCAATAAAGCGGCATCCGCATGGCCATGGGTTTTCGCCCAAACAGTGAAAGCATCGAGTGCAACTGGCGCTTGTTTTTCATAAACCGTGTTGCCACTGAAGCTCATAACCGGATTATGCTGCAAGCGTTTCAGATACAAAGGACCGCCAGCTTTTGGACCGGTACCTGATTTACCTTCGCCACCGAAAGGCTGGACACCCACCACCGCGCCAACAATATTACGGTTCACATAAATATTGCCAACATGCGCACGTTGCGTGATGAATTCTATGGTTTCATCGATGCGAGAATGTACACCCAAGGTCAAGCCAAAACCGGTCGCGTTAATCGCATCGACCAAAGCAGGCAATTGATCGCGGTGATAACGCAGGACGTGCAAGACTGGGCCGAAAACTTCCTTTGTCAATTCCGACAAAGCTTTAATTTCAATCACCGTAGGAGCAACGAAAGTACCGTTACTGCAGATCGCTGGCAGTTCTAAACTAAAGAAAGACTTGGCTTTGCCGCGCATCGCATCGATATGGTTTTGTAGATTTTTTTGTGCTTCGGCATCAATGACCGGACCGATGTCGGTAACCAAACGATCAGGAATACCAACGCGCAATTCTTGCATCGCACCGCGTAGCATTTCCATTGTTTTGTCGGCGATATCTTCTTGCAAACACAACACGCGCAGGGCGGAACAACGTTGACCTGCACTGTCAAAAGCCGACGACAACACATCGTTCACAACTTGTTCTGGTAAAGCACTACTATCGACGATCATCGCATTTTGACCACCTGTTTCAGCGATCAAGGGAATATCGATGCCTTCTGCGACAGAACGTTTTGCCAAGGTACGATTAATGATTTGTGCAACTTCCGTCGAGCCCGTAAAGATCACGCCTTTGACACGGCTATCGGCTACCAATTGCGCACCCACGACTTCGCCTGTACCAGGTAAGAATTGCAAGGCACCGACTGGCACACCTGCTTCATGCATCAATTGAATCGCACGATGCGCGATCAATGGCGTTTGTTCTGCAGGCTTCGCCAACACGACGTTACCGGCAGCCAAGGCCGCACTCACTTCACCGATGAAAATCGCAAGTGGGAAATTCCATGGGCTAATACAAACCACTGGACCCAGAGCCTGCGTTTGCGGCTGATTTTCAACTTGTGCGGCGTAATAGCGCAAGAAATCGACGGCTTCACGTACTTCGGCTAAAGCATTCGGCAAGGATTTACCTGCTTCACGAATTGCCAAGGCCATGAAATCTAGAGTTTGTACTTCTAACAAATCACCAGCTTTACTCAAGCACGCTGCTCTTGCGGCTGGCGTTTGATTTTGCCATTCGCCAGCATAGGCTTGTGCTGCTGCCAAAGCAGTTTGTACGTCGCTTGCATCAGCTTCGATCACTTGGCCAACCACATCACTGTGATTCGCTGGATTCAAGACCGGACGTGCAGAAGTCGCCGATACAGTGCCGGCTAACAACGGCGTCGCTGTCAAAGCTTGCTGACTGAATACGCTGAAATGGGCACTGATTTTTTGCAATTGCAATTCATTGCTGAAATCCATGCCCGCTGAATTTTGACGTTCTTTGCCAAACAGATTAACAGGCAAATTGATACCACTATGCATTTTGCCAGCGAGTTGGGCGGCGATACTAATTGGGTCTTCAATCAAAGAATCGATGGAAATTTTTTCATCGACGATTTGATTCACGAAGGAAGAGTTCGCACCGTTTTCTAAAAGACGACGCACCAGATACGCCAACAAAGTTTGATGTGATCCCACTGGCGCGTAAATGCGGCAAGGTTTGTTCAACTTGTCCGCACCCACCACTTGATCGTACAAAGTTTCGCCCATGCCGTGTAGACATTGGAATTCGTAATCGGTGACTTTGGCTTCTTGTGCCCAGCTATAAATCGTCGACAATGTTAAGGCATTATGTGTTGCGAATTGTGGATAGATCACATCGGTGACCGCCAACAATTTTTGCGCGCACATCAGGTAAGACACGTCGGTGTAAACCTTGCGCGTGTAGACCGGGAAGCCTGGCATGCCATCGACTTGCGCACGTTTAACTTCAGAATCCCAATACGCACCTTTAACCAAACGCACCATAAATTTACGGCCGCTACGACGCGCCAGATCGATCAGATAATCAATCACAAACGGGCAGCGTTTTTGGTAAGCCTGCACTACAAAACCTATGCCTTCAAAGCCGTCTAAATCTTTGTCGAAAGCCAGTGCTTCCATTAAATCTAAGGACAACTCCAATCGATCGGTTTCTTCCGCATCGATGTTAAGACCGATGTTGTACTGCTTCGCCAAGACCAAGAGTTTTTTCAAACTAGGCAGTAATTCTTCCATTGTGCGTGCACGTTGCGCACGCGAGTAGCGAGGGTGCAAAGCCGAGAGTTTGACTGAAATGCCCGGACCATCTTTGATGCCGCGACCGTTTGAGGCTTTGCCAATTGCATGAATCGCAGTTTCATAAGCTTTGTAGTAAAACGCTGCGTCATGCATCGTCAATGCCGCTTCGCCCAACATATCGTAAGAATAACGATAGCCACGCGCTTCATTGCTCTGACTATTTTTCAGCGCTTCATCAATCGTTTGACCAGTCACGAACTGATTACCGAGCATGCGCATCGCCAGATCCACGCCTTTGCGGATCAAAGGCTCACCACCCTTGGCAATCAAACGCGTCAATGCGGAACCTAAACCTTGGTCGCTATTGGTGCTAACCAATTTACCTGTCACCAGCAAACCCCAAGTGGCGGCATTCACAAACAAGGATGGCGATTCACCCAAATGTTTGCGCCAATCGCCTTTACTGATCTTGTCAGCGATCAAACGATCTTTCGTCGCAGCGTCGGGGATCCGCAACAATGCTTCCGCCAAGCACATCAGTGCCACACCTTCTTCCGATGACAGCGAAAACTCGTGCATCAAAGCGTCCACGCCAGAAGCGCGAGTACGTTGCTGACGTACCGAACTAACTAATTTCTTTGCGAGTTCATGAATGTTGTTTTTTGCGGCAGGTATTTCCTGCAAATTCGCCAACAACCAAGCGACCGCATCGGTTTCGTCGCGGCGGTAAGCTTCTGTGATTTTGACTCTTAATTCAGTTGGATTTGCTAGCAATTCTTGCTGCAGGGCTTGAAAAGGCGTGTGGCTGGAAGTTGGATTCATGGGAGGATTCATCATTTATTTATAAAAGCAAATATGATTTAATTGTATAGATCATTGACGAGGATTAATTCTGGTAATTACTAGGTATATCGAAATATTCTATTTTGTGCGACAATTCCGCCAAATATTATTAATAATCACTTATTCACTACCTAACAACTACTAAAACTGCCTTCTTATGCTAGACAAAATCAGTAAAAGAATCTTGGCCGAATTACAAAATGACGGCCGTATCAGTAATGTAGAGCTTGCTACTCGCGTTAATCTGTCTCCAGCGGCTTGTCTGGAACGGGTTCGCAAGCTGCAAGAGTCAAACTACATTTTAGGCTATACAGCCCAACTTAATCCACATTTGCTCGATGTCGCCTTACTGGTGTTTATCGAAGTGGTGTTAGACCGCACCACACCGGATGTGTTCGACGCCTTCAAACGCGGCGTGCAAGCCATTCCAGAGGTATTGGAATGTCACATGGTTGCGGGTGGCTTCGATTACCTCGTCAAGGCACGAGTCAAAGACATGAACGCTTATCGTGATTTCCTCGGTAAATCTCTGCTGCAATTAAGTGGTGTGCGTGAAACCCATACTTACGCTGTGATGGAAGAAGTTAA
>JAYVHZ010000131.1:0-12039 GCA_043770645.1 Undibacterium sp.
TTCAGAGTAGTGCTTGAATTCCATAGAATACGTCGCACGACCTTGAGTTGCTGAACGCAAAGACGTTGAGTAACCAAACATCTCAGACAATGGCACTTCAGCTTTAATGATCTTACCGCCACCACCAGCAATCTCATCCATACCTTGAACCATACCGCGACGTGAGGACAAATCACCCATCACTGTACCAGCGTAGTCTTCTGGTGTTTCTACTTCAACCGCCATCATTGGCTCCAGAATAACTGGGCTTGCTTTACGGCAGCCATCTTTAAACGCCATAGAACCAGCCATACGGAACGCGTTTTCATTGGAGTCGACGTCATGGTAGGAGCCGAAGAACAATGTCACTTTAACGTCAACAACTGGGTAACCAGCCAACACACCAGAAGTCAATGTTTCACGAACACCTTTTTCAACTGCAGGGATGTATTCACGTGGAACTGTACCGCCTTTGATCGCATCAACGAATTCGAAACCTTTGCCTGGTTCTTGCGGCTCGATCTTCAATACAACGTGACCGTATTGACCACGACCACCAGATTGTTTGACAAACTTACCTTCGATTTCTTCGCAAGTTTTGCGAATTGTCTCGCGGTACGCAACTTGTGGTTTACCAACAGTTGCCTCCACGTTGAATTCACGCTTCATACGGTCAACGATAATGTCCAGATGCAATTCACCCATACCAGCGATAATTGTCTGACCAGATTCTTCGTCAGTACGTACGCGGAAAGATGGATCTTCAGCAGCCAAACGGTTCAATGCTAAGCCCATTTTTTCTTGGTCAGCCTTAGTTTTTGGCTCAACTGCTTGAGAAATAACTGGCTCAGGGAAAATCATGCGCTCCAAAACAACGATCGCTTTTTCATCGCACAATGTATCACCTGTTGTTGTGTCTTTCAGACCAACAACCGCAGCGATATCACCGGCCATCATTTCTTTGATTTCTTCACGTTGGTTCGCATGCATCTGAACCAAACGACCGATACGTTCTTTTTTCTCTTTAACAGAGTTATAAACGCTGTCGCCAGAATTCAAAGTACCTGAGTAGCAACGGATAAAGCACAATTGACCAACGAACGGATCTGTAGCAATCTTAAATGCCAAAGCAGAGAATTTCTCATTGTCTTTTGCTTCACGAACCACTGGCTCATCATCTTCATTCAAACCAGGAACTGGTGGAATATCCAATGGGGATGGCAAGTATTCAACAACTGCATCCAACATCGCCTGAACGCCCTTGTTCTTAAATGCCGTACCGCACATCATAGGAACGATTTCAGAAGCGATTGTACGTTGACGCAAAGCTGCTTTAATTTCAGCTTCAGACAAATCACCTTCTTCAAGGTATTTGTTCATCAATTCTTCACTGGCTTCAGCAGCTGCTTCCACCATGTTTTCACGCCACTTTTTGGATTCTTCTACCAAATGCGCAGGGATATCTTGGTATTCAAATTTCATACCTTGAGATGCCACATCCCAGATGATCGCTTTCATCTTAACCAAATCGATCACGCCTTCGAACAAATCTTCAGCGCCGATAGGTACTTGCAAAGGCACTGGATTTGCCTTCAAACGCGCACGCATTTGATCGTACACTTTGAAGAAGTTAGCGCCAGTACGGTCCATCTTGTTGACGAAAGCCAAACGTGGGACTTTGTACTTGTTAGCTTGACGCCAAACTGTTTCAGATTGTGGCTGAACGCCGCCGACTGCACAGTAAACCATGCAAGCGCCATCCAATACACGCATAGAACGCTCAACTTCAATCGTGAAGTCAACGTGGCCTGGGGTATCAATAATATTGATATGGTGCGGCTGGAAATTATTCGCCATGCCGCTCCAGAAACAAGTTGTCGCAGCGGAAGTAATAGTAATACCGCGCTCTTGCTCTTGCTCCATCCAGTCCATGGTAGCCGCGCCATCATGCACTTCACCGATTTTGTGATTTACACCGGTGTAGAACAAAACACGTTCGGTTGTCGTGGTTTTACCAGCATCAATGTGAGCCGAAATACCGATGTTACGGTAGCGCTCAATGGGGGTCTTACGGGCCATAGCTATTCCTAAATCTTTTAATGGACAAAACCGAGCGCAATTTTCATAAAGAAATTACGCCCGGCCTGATTCAATATTCTTACCAAAACCATTGCTACTGCAACGCAATGGCCTCTCACTTTAATATTAGAAGCGGAAGTGGGAGAAGGCTTTGTTGGCTTCAGCCATACGATGCACTTCATCACGTTTCTTCATTGCACCGCCGCGACCTTCGGCGGCCTCCAACAATTCACCAGCCAAACGTTGCGGCATGGATTTTTCGCTACGCTTGTTCGCTGCTTCACGCAACCAACGCATAGACAAAGCCAAGCGACGAACTGGACGAACTTCAACTGGAACCTGATAGTTAGCGCCACCAACACGGCGGGATTTAACTTCCACCAATGGCTTAGCATTGCTGATTGCAGTTGCGAACACTTCCAATGGATCTTTACCAGATTTAGTTTGGATGTGGTCAAACGCGCCATAGATAATGCCTTCAGCAACAGACTTCTTGCCAGACAACATCAACACGTTTACAAACTTAGATACTTCAACATTACCGAATTTTGGATCCGGCAAAATGTCCCGCTTGGGGACTTCACGACGACGTGGCATTTCAATTCCTTTCAATCTTCAGTTGAGCGGTCGATAACAGATTTATCAACGCTCGCGGCAAGCCATCATAGCCACCACTTACTCGGCTCATTTGAGACCGACACCTATCCGAATTACGGAGATTTTACAGAGGTTAATTTACAAGCTGGTTACAAAACAAAATTCTAGCGAACTAGAAAATTACTTCTTAACAGCCTTAGCGCGCTTAGAACCATATTTAGAACGAGCTTGCTTACGGTCTTTAACGCCTTGAGTATCCAAAGCACCACGAACCATATGGTAACGCACACCAGGCAAATCCTTTACACGACCACCGCGCAACAAAACTACGCTATGTTCTTGCAAGTTATGACCTTCACCGCCGATATACGAAATAACTTCGAAACCGTTGGTCAAGCGTACTTTGGCAACTTTACGCAAAGCCGAGTTAGGCTTTTTTGGAGTTGTCGTATAAACGCGAGTACATACGCCGCGTTTTTGCGGGCTGTTTTCCAGCGCCGGCGATTTGCTCTTAACCACTGCAGAAACACGTGGTTGGCGAATCAGTTGATTGATGGTTGGCATCGTTTTTAATCCAACAAAATACAACGTTAAACACACGCCCGGAAACGGTTGCCCGGGCACTTAAAATCTATATTTGCCTGCAAACCACACTTACATGCAGCCCTCACAAGCTCTCGAACATTTAAACTTACTCACAAATAAGCGGTGCGTAAGAATAAACCATATAAAATCGAGAACTCGCGAGTGTACACCTTTAATTTAGGCAAAGTCAACGAAAAACAATGAAAACAACGACTTAGCATTGCATTAATGCTTGATCTCATGAGCTAAAAACTGTTTTGCACTGCAAGTAGACACTTTTCAAAAGCAATGCTTGCGCTCCTTCGCTGCTAAAATGCCTGACAATCCTAAAACTCGGATCAATTAGCAAGCGCAAGACCGCCTGTACCCGCCTAATCCAGCCTATCATTGACTTGCTGAATGCCTAAACTGCTCATTTCATCCAAGCATTACTTACTCATAAGTTATCTTTTAATCAGCTGCCTGCCTCTTTTTAGTTATTTATTGGGCAAACCGCTTGAGCATCTCTGGCGACTATTTTTTTATGAAGCGTTATGCTGGTTAGTTCTTTGGACCCTTTTCAAAAGGCCTCGCTGGTTCCACTATGTCTTACTGCCAGGCTTTCTGGCGATTCCGATTGAAATTTACTTGCGCCTTTATTTTGGACAAGGAATTTCCACGCATCATCTTGGCATCATTGCCGAGACCAGCCCAAAAGAAGCCTTAGAATTTCTTGGAAATAAAACTTGGCTTCTGTTAGTCGTTTTCATCGCAAGCTTAACTTGGTGGTGGTCTTTGTTGCGCGCGGCCAAAGCTACACGCGAACTCGACTGGCATCACCAATCTCGCTGGATTAGTCTTGCGATTATTTGTAGCGTCTTTATCTGTTGGAGCTATGGCGCCCGGGTTGGTGTCGCCAGTGCATCAAGCAATCAAATCATCAGCACGACATCAACGGAAATCAAATTCTTACAAATACGTTCATGGGCCGGGCTTCAGGAATATCTTGATCATCAAGCGCCGCTGCCCAACTGGGCAGAGAAATTCTATGATCTCGAAAGCTTTTCGCGAAGTTGGCCAATCGGGATCTGGGCTCGTATCGCCGATTTCTATCAAGAGCGTACTTATCTTGCAAACTTAAACGAGAAAAGCTATCTATTTCGCTTTAATGCAAAACAGGCGTCAGGTAATGACTTTCAACAAACGATCGTTGTCGTCATCGGCGAGTCTTCGCGCTACGATCGCTGGAGCTTGAATGGTTATCAGCGAACAACTAACCCCCATTTAAGCCAAGAAGAGAATCTCGTGAGCTTCAACGACATGATCACTGCTGTTGCGGCTACACGCTTATCTGTTCCAATTATCACCACACGCAAACCTGCCACGCAAAGTTTACAGGCCGGCTTCAATGAAAAATCATTCCTAAGTGCTTATAAAGAAGCTGGCTTCAAGACTTTTTGGATCTCGAATCAAATGAGCTTCGGCCAATTTGATACGCCAAGCTCAGTCATTGCAAAAGAGGCGGATGTGGTTCAGTTTCTGAATTTAGGCGGCTTTACCAATAATTCCAGTTACGATCAAATTCTATTTACACCACTACAAAATGCACTAGACGATGACGCACCAAGTAAATTGATTGTGATTCATAGCCTTGGCAACCATTGGAACTACAGTCACCGCTACCCACAAGAGTACGACCAATGGAAACCATCGCTGTTTGGCATTCCCAACCCTGCCTATACCAATTTAAAAAATAAAGAGGCATTGAATAATAGTTACGATAACTCGATTTTATATAACGACTGGGTGCTGGCACAAATGATTGCGCAACTCAAAGCGATGTCGCACATGACCGCACTTTGGTATGTCTCCGACCACGGACAAACACTTTACGATGGTACTTGCAATCTTGCTTTTCATGGGCACAATACCAAGTATGAATTTCACATCCCAGCGTTTGTTTGGTATTCCGATCAATACGCCGCCCAACATCCGGACAAGATCATTCAATTGAAAGCGCATCAAAACGCCAAACTATCAACTGGAAATGTATTTCACTCTGTCGTTGACATGGTCGATATCCGCTATCCAGACGAAAAATTGGAACGCAGTATCTTTAGTCCAAAGTGGCGATATCACACCCGCTATGTTGATAGCTACGGTTGGACGAACTATGACGATGCGCATTTAAAGGGCGACTGCAAAGAAGTGATCGACAACAAAACGCCATTAACACAAGAGAAGTAACTTAGAAATTCAAATTTTTATATCAATTGCTCACCTTGAATTTGTGCCTTACACTCCAATCATGCGCCGCGATACAACTCCAACTTTGCTTTTTCTCGAAACTGAGTACACCACCGTCCAGGTGCAAGGGGCATGGCTGACAGATATGCTGGTCGAACCAAGCTTAATGCAAACTATCAATGCTGGCCTGCAAACCGCAAAGAGTAGACCTGAATTACACTGGGATTTAAGTCAGCTCAGTGCCTTAGATCACATCGGCGCGCAACTCTTATGGCTGAGTTGGGAAAAACGTTTTCCGCAACATCTTGAAGTCAGCAAGCATCATCAAGCCCTATTTGATCGTTTGGCTGAAGTTCAGGCAATTCCATTATTAGCGGCGCAAAAGCCGCTAGTTCCGCCATTTGGCAAACTCGGCCGGCTGTCACTCAACTTTGCTTTGCATGTGATAGGTGTAACCGAGCTACTGGGACAACTAATCTTGGATTTGGCACGGTTCGCCCGTCACCCCATGCGCGGACCATGGAAGGAAATCTCTGCAAATATTTATCGCACCGGATTTCAGGCAATGGCGATCACGGCATTAGTCGGATTATTGATTGGTGTGGTGCTCTCGTATTTGTCTGGTCAACAATTGAGAAATTATGGTGGCGATTTATTCATCGTTAATTTATTAGGCATCAGTATTATTCGCGAACTCGGTCCGATGTTGGCCGCGATACTAATTGCAGGACGTTCTGGCTCGGCAATCACAGCACAATTAGGTGTGATGAAAGTCACGGAAGAGCTCGATGCGATGCGGGTCATGGGCATCCCAGTTGGTTTCCGTTTAATCATGCCTAAAGTCATCGCATTGGCAATCACCATGCCATTGATCGTGATTTGGACCGATGTGATGGCTTTGATTGGTGGTGCTATTTCCGCCCAATTCATACTCGATATGTCACCAGGATTCTTTTTGCACAAATTGCCCGATGTCGTCAGCCTAGGCAATTATTGGATAGGCTTAGGCAAAGGTGTCGTGTTTGGTGTGCTGATCGCAGTTATCGCTTGCCATTACGGACTGAGAATTAAACCTAATACCGAAAGTCTGGGACAAGGTACCACCAGTTCAGTCGTCGTTTCGATTACCTCGGTCATTATTGCCGACGCGTTTTTTGCTGTACTGTTCCGTAACGTTGCTTATTGATTTTATGAAAATGCCATGCAGAACCAGATCAATCAAATGAGCAACGAAACCATCATCGACATTCAGCATCTGCGCACGCAGTTTGGCCGCACTGTCATTCATGAAGATTTAAATCTACAGATTCAACGCGGGGAAATTTTTTCGATAGTCGGTGGTTCGGGTTCCGGTAAAACGGTTTTAATGCGCCAGATTTTGGGTTTAGAAATTCCCAAAGCTGGCGTCATTAAGGTCTTCGGCGATAACATCCATGCACCAAAAGAGCATCATCTTGAACATTTACGCCGTCGCTCAGGCATGTTGTTTCAGCATGGTGCGCTGTACTCCGCATTGAACGTCATCGAGAATGTTGCGCAACCACTGCGCGAACTTGGCAACTTGCCGGAGTCGCTCATCATGGATATCGCCTATCTAAAACTGCACATGTCTGGCATAGTTTTTGAGCATGCAAAAAAAATGCCTTCTGACTTATCTGGCGGCATGATCAAACGCATTGCTTTAGCGCGCGCGATTGCACTTGATCCGGAGTTATTATTTTTGGATGAGCCGACTGCCGGGTTAGACCCCGATAGTTCTGACAGCTTCGTCAACCTCATTCAGTCACTACATCAATTACTGAATCTTACTGTCGTTATGGTCACCCACGATCTCGATACCTTATTTGCCTTATCGTCACGCATCGGTGTGATTGCCGAAAAAAAAATGATCGCGGTTGGTACTGCTAGAGAAGTCACGCAAGTACAACATCCATTTATTCAAACTTACTTCCGTGGTGGTCGCGGCATTCGTGCAATGGAAGTTTTGCCCCAAACAAATATTCAGCAACATGGCAATGATTTAGCATCAGGAGCACCTCATGGAAAATAAATCCCACGCACTCATCGCTGGCGTTTTTACAATTGCCCTCGCCATTTTGGCCAGCGTGCTTGCCCTATGGCTAGGCAAAGATGAGATTCAGCGCACCCCCTACACCATCGCCACATCACTAAAAGTCTCTGGTCTGAATATTCAAGCAGCAGTGCGCTATAAAGGCATTAAAGTCGGCAAGGTCACTGATATCGATTTCGACCAAAAGGTTCCGGGACAATTATTGTTAAGCTTAGATATCGTTTCCGACACACCAATTACGCAATCGACTTACGCCACCTTAGGTTACCAAGGGGTTACGGGTATCGCCTATATTGAGCTCGATGATGATGGTAGCAAACCCGCTGCACTCGTGCGTGATCCACAATTAGGAATGCGTATTCCCTTGCGCCCCGGCCTATTGCAAGAAGTTGAAAACCGTGGACTAGCGATTTTGGGTCAGACAGAAGAACTTAGTAAACGCCTCAATGACTTGCTAGACCAAGACAACCGCGCATCGCTGGCGAATACCGTCAAGCAAATTGGTCAGACTGCGGCAGCATGGGAAGCATTGCCAGCAAAATTGGATCCAGTTCTCGCCAGCTTACCGCAGACCATGACACAAGCACGGGAAAGTGCTTTGGCATTTAAACAGTTCTCAGATAACGCGAAAAACACCAGTAGCAATCTAAACAAGCTGATTAACAATCTGCAAAGTGAAGACGGCAGCATCACCCGCCTAAGTAAGAATGTTGAACAATTAAGCCATAGCCTGCAATTCGAAACGCTACCAGCGATTAATGGCTTGGTTATCGACGCTGGTGGCACCTTGCGCAGTATTCAACGCAGCACAGACAACTTTAACGAGCGCCCGCAGAGTCTGTTGTTTGGTTCAAAACCGATTCCACCTGGACCTGGTGAAGCTGGCTTCAAACAGCAGTGAGGATACGTTTCATCAACTTACTTACGCGGCTCACCTAAGCGCTATTCCTATGATTGCACCACAACAGATTTTTGCGCAGGATACTTTATGAATTTTTCAAAATTGCACATCACGGCGATATCACGCACTTCCATCATCCTCGCCTTAACTTGCCTGCTATTTGCTTGCGCCACGCCTGCTATGCATCAGCAATTCGACTTTGGCAATATGTCGATCGCAACAGACAAGAACTCTGCCAATAAACTAAATATTCTACTTGCCGAAATACAAGTTCCTGCCAGCTTAGAAGGCGCAGCCATGCTCTATCGATTGCAATACGAAAACGCACAAGAGCTACGCCCTTATGCACAAAGTCGCTGGAGTATGCCGCCCGCGCAATTATTAAAACAAAGAATTAAGACACATATCAATCAGCGTGGTGGCGCTGTCCTCACTGCTGGCGATGGTGTAAGGAATTTGCCCCTATTGCGCCTTGAGCTTGAAGAATTCTCGCAAAACTTCTCCAGTTCGACGCAGAGTCAGGTACAACTGCGCTGGCGCGCCAGTTTGATCAACAATAATCAGTTAATCGCACAGAAGGTCTTTCAAGCGCAAGCCCAATGCGACAGTGCCGACGCGAAAGGTGGCGCAAAAGCGATGCCGCAAGCAAGCGATATCGCCATTGCGGAACTTATTGTCTGGTTACAGACTCAAGTCACATCAAACGCAGTTTCCAATTCAGTACGTAACTAAATTTATCTACACAAACGCATGCCATCAAATAAGGATCTGACCGCATCACCTTTATCTCGCGCCAGCTTAGTTGCTTATGCGGTGTTGATTGTGTACGCCAGTTTGTATCCATTCTCAGACTGGCATTTTGAAAACCTTGCAGCTTTCTCTGCGCAACTTTCGCAATGGCCTCGCTATTGGTCAAAGTTCGACGCCATCGTCAATGTGCTCGGCTATATTCCATTTGGTGTTTTGCTGGTTTTCTCTGTTTATCCGCGACTCCGATCGCGCTGGTCATTTTTACTCGCCAGCATTAGCGTCTGCAGTATGAGTTTGCTGATGGAGAGTATTCAATTTTTTCTGCCAAATCGCGTTACCTCATTGTTGGATTTAATCACCAATGCAAGTGGCGGCATCTTGGGAGCTTGGTGCGGTGTCATGCTAGTGCCATTCATTCTGGAGAGCGGTCGCTTGCAGTCTTTACGCAATAAGTGGCTACAACGGGAATCGCCTCCCGAATTAGTCGTGCTCGGCTTATGGCCTCTTGCCCAGATTTTTCCGCAAGCTTTTCTATTCGGCCACGGCCAAATATTGCCAGTGCTTTCACTGTGGTGTGAGGAATATTTAGATGTCACCATCGATCTCAGCGCCTATCTCCGCCATGGCATAGAGCTCAGCCCCGAAACCTATTTGCTATCCGAAACCATCATTACCGCTTGCGCCTGCACGGGGGCAATTTTGATTTGCCTGTCTTTACTCAATCGTAGTGCGCCTAAATTGGCGCTCGCTTGTTCATTACTGATTGCTGGTCTAGCGGTCAAAGCCTTATCCAGTGCATTGATGTTTCAACCCGAAAATGCCTTTCTTTGGCTGGCGCCTGGTGCCAAAGGCGGCATCTTGATTAGCACGATCATGTTGTATGGATTTTCCTTTGCGCCTAGTCATGCACAGCGGCGACTTGCTGTCCTGCTATTGGGTATTAGTCTGCTGATGGTTAATTTAATCCCTAGCAATCCTTACTTTTTGAACACCTTACAAACCATGGTACAAGGGAAAATGTTGAATTTTTACGGCGCGGCACAGTTTCTATCGCTGACTTGGCCATTCATTGCGATTTGGTATTTACTTAAACATCAACAAGCTCCGCAAAAGGCTGAAATGACTTAATCTCACTGGATTGATAAGTTCCTGTATCTTCAATTCCCGCTAGTCGCCGCTTCAATCGCCCGTTTTTGCTGATCTGCCGCTTTTTGTAAATCTTGTTCTACTTGTTTCGCTTTCTCCAAAGCCCTTCTCTGCTCTTCCGCAATTTTGAAAGCGGGCTCTTCTATTGCACTAGCAGATGAAGAAGTAGAAGTCGGTATTGGCTTCGCTTGCTTACCACAAGCGCTACATAGAGCAACGACGATCACAGAGAAGATCACGGATCCGAACTTCCAATTTAGTTTTGGCATGTCATTTCCACCTCAAAAAATGCGCTGATAACAGGAAGAAATTTTCCCTGCCATGTTCAGCGATCACAGCATTCGCTATTTCAATTCGATGTATCATAGCGCCTTCCGTTCATCAGTCACACGAAATTCGCCAACTTAGCTACTTTAGCTACATTAGTTATCTTGGCAAAGTTCCCCTAAATGAAAAAATCTCATGTCTGACAATCTCTATTTTCAAAAACACGTGTTCTTCTGTTTGAATGAGCGCGATGATGGTCGTCAATGCTGTGCCAAAAATGGTGCGCAAGCTGCGCAAGAGCATGCCAAACGTCGCATCAAACAACTCGATATGAACGGCGAAGGCAAAATTCGCATCAACAAAGCAGCTTGCCTTGATCGTTGCGAACAAGGCCCAGTCTTGGTCGTTTATCCGCAAGGCACGTGGTACACCTATGTTGATCAAAGCGATATCGATGAAATCATCGACGTCGATCTGATTGGTGGTGGCGTAGTTGAACGGCTCAAGATATAAAGAGCTATGAATATCCACACCGAACAATTTTTGATTCCCGGTAAGGCAGGTCAGTTGCAATGTGCGGTCAATCATCCCGATCCTGATTTATTTCCCGCCCCGACTGGCTTGGCCCTGGTTGCACATCCGCATCCATTATTTGGCGGCACGATGGAAAATAAAGTCGCACAAACTTTGGCGCGTACTTTTGTCTCGCTCGGTTATGTCACGGTACGCATGAACTTTCGTGGTGTCGGACAATCCGAAGGTGTACACGACGCGGGCATAGGTGAGACTGACGATATGGAAACGCTCTTGCAGCACATGCGCCAGCGTTATCCCGATCTGCCTTTGGTGCTTAGCGGTTTTTCTTTTGGCACTTTTGTGCAATCCCGCTTACACCAGCGTCTGAGTGCTGCCAGCATTCCCGTGCAAAGGCTAGTTTTGGTAGGCGCTGCCGCGGGTAAGTGGGCAATGCCAGATATTCCAGCAGATACGATTTTGATCCATGGTGAGCTGGACGATACGATTGCGTTGCAAGCGGTGTTTGACTGGCTCAGGCCACAAGACATTCCGGTGGTGGTAATTCCTGGCGCGGATCATTTCTTCCATCGTCGACTGCCCCATATCAAAAAAATTATCAGCGATTTGTGGACCTAAGCCGATTATTTATTTTTCTTTTCTATTTTTCTTTTCTATTTTGCTTAATCTCAAATGAAAAAAACTTTGTCTTCCCTGCTCTCTTCACTCGCGCTCATCGCAGTGACGCTAACCAATGTGTCTGTCGCCCAAGCGCAAACCCTGCCTAAGCCGCTGATTGATGCGAAATCTTGGGTGCTGTTAGATGCGACTAGCAATCAAGTCATTAATTCTGATAACGCGACTTTGCAGATCGAGCCTGCTTCGCTGACCAAGATCATGACCGCGTATTTAGTATTTAACGCGC
>JAYVHZ010000132.1:0-10471 GCA_043770645.1 Undibacterium sp.
CGAACAACTTCCCAACGAGTACATCCCAATCCATAAGCGGATTCTTTCAACACTGGCGGTACAATATCAAATACGTCACGCATCACAGAAGCGATAAAAGGGATGATCATGATGCCGAGGATAATCCCTGCGGTCAGTACACCGATACCAATCATCGAACCAGAAAACAATACGCCGATCAATGGCAATTTACCCAAGGTATTGGCGAGTATTGGTTGTCCCCATTCACTAAAGAATGGGGCAAAAATGAACAGCCCCCACATACCATAAATGATACTTGGGACACCTGCTAGTAACTCAACCGCCGTGCCCAATGGACGCTTCAGCCAAGTTGGGCAGATTTCGGTCAAAAATAAGGCGATACCAAAACTAATCGGAAATGCGATCAACAGCGCAATTGCTGAGGTCACCAAAGTTCCGAAGATAGCGATCAAGCCACCGTATTTATCATTGATCGGATCCCACTCTATCGTCGTGATAAAGGCGAATCCAAATTCTTTCATTGCTGGCATCGCACCGTAAAACAAAGAGACGACGATACCGACTAAAACCAGCAAAACCATCAGCGCGAAGCTAAAGGTGAGTTTATGAAACAGGAAATCTTGCAATTTCTGTTTCCGCATGGCCGAACCATGCTCAGTTGTTTGGGTATTTGTCATCGCTTGACTGACTTCCTTGTTTTCATTACCGCTCATGGGCAATGAAGAGTTCATCGTTGGGGTAGACATTTTTTGATGGCTTTATATGCAGACATCCCAACAAAGTGTCGGGATGTCTATTTTTTTACTTTTAACTACAGAGCTTGATTAATACAAAGCTTTGCCGGATGCATCTTTCAAACTTGCTTTCCAACTTGCTTGAATCAACTTCACAACATCATTTGGCAAAGGCACATATTCCAATTCTGTCGCCATTGCATCACCGTTGGTGAAAGCCCAGTCGAAGAATTTCACAGCTTCTTGTGTGTTTGTAGGATTGCTTGGTACTTTATGTAACAAGATGAAAGTTGCACCACTGATAGGCCAAGTTGTTTTACCTGCTTGGTTTGTCAAAATTACACCCATACCTGGTGTTTTTGCCCAATCAGCACCAGAAGCAGCTGCTTTGAAGTTCGCATCATCTGGTTGTACAAATTGACCATCCAAGTTTTTCACTTGTGTATGGATCATTTTGTTACGCTTTACATACGCATACTCAACATAACCAATTGAGCCCTTGATACGTTGTACGTTTGCAGCAACACCTTCATTACCTTTGCCACCCAAGCCAACTGGCCATTTCACTGCTGTACCAGCACTTACTGTGGTTTTGAATTCTGGGCTGACTTTGGACAAGTAATCAGTCCAGATAAAAGTCGTACCAGAACCGTCAGAACGGTGAACAACAGTAATGTCTTCTGCTGGCAATTTCACACCAGGATTGATTGCAGCGATTTCTGCCGCGTTCCATTTTGTAACCGTACCCAAGTATATTTTTGCCAATACATCACCAGTCATTTTTAATTGACCTGGAGCGATGCCTTCCAAATTCACAACAGGAACAACACCACCGATCACAGCTGGGAATTGCATCATGCCGTCCGCATTCAAATCTTCGATCTTCAAAGGCATGTCCGTTGCGCCGAAGTCGACTGTTTTTGCTTTGATTTGTTTAATACCACCACCTGAACCGATGGATTGATAATTGATTGTGTTTCCCGTTGCCTTTTTATAAGCATCAGCCCATTTGGCATAAATAGGGTAAGGGAAAGTCGCGCCAGCGCCAGTCACTTCAGCGGCATGCACAGACGAAAAAGCTAAGGCAGCACCAGCGGCGATAACTAAAGACTTAACAATACGATTAAATTGCATATTGACCTCATGTAATTAGGGAAACAAATCTATAAACCTGTATGTGACTTCATGATTAAAGCGCTTTGCTCTTGCACTGAAATAACATGGGGCGAACTTTACAAGCGCAATATGACAAGATTATGACACTTTAATCTCTTTGTGAAATATTTGATTTAGGTAAATAATATTGTCACAAACTTGTCATAATAGATTACTACAATCTTTGCAATCCATAGTGCGACCATGTACTGAGAGTCATCTTTACCGATAGAACAGAAACGCAATGATAAATTCCGATGTCACAAACAGTACAAATGACAATACAGACCCAATTGAAGTTAACGCAAGCTCTGTCGCTCCAAGCAATGCCAGCGTGACGCATAAAGCAACTAATGACAGCGAATCAGCGCTCATGTCAGCCAGCGGATTGTCCCGCTCAGGTATCTATTTAGATAGAGAACGATCACAAATAGCGTTTAACTGGCGTGTGTTGGCGCAGGCCGAAGACAAAAGTATTCCTTTATTGGAACGTCTGAAATATCTGTGCATTGTGGGCAGTAACCTAGATGAATTTTTCGAGGTACGGGTAGCGAGCTTGCTGGCGCAAAACACCATCGACGGCCAACTTGCTCAACATGCGGCTTTTACCAGCATGATGGGACGCATAGACAAAGAATGTCATGCCCTCGAAATCAGGCAATACGAAGTATTAAATCAAGATATCTTGCCAGCCTTATCACGCAAAGGTATACATTTACTCCGCCATACCGAGAGAACAGAAGCACAACGTGCTTGGGTAAAATCCTATTTTGATCGCGAAGTACGCCCCTTATTGACACCGATTGGTTTAGATCCGGCACATCCATTTCCACAAGTCGTCAATAAGAGTCTCAATTTTATTGTTTCACTAGCTGGTAAAGATGCTTTCGGTCGCGGCACCGCCATCGCTATCGTTAAGGCTCCACGCGTACTACCTCGCGTTATAAAAATTCCTAATGAGTTGACCGAGAAAGGCCAGGCTTTCTGCCTCCTCTCTTCCGTAATCCATGCCCACATCGGTGATTTATTTAACGACCGCGAAGTCCTTGCCTATTCGCAATTTCGCGTCACACGCGATAGCGATCTTTGGGTGGATGAAGACGAAGTCAAAAACCTGCGTCAAGCTCTCCAAGGTGAATTACAGGGTCGTCAATTCGGCGCAGCGGTACGATTGGAAGTTGCTAAAAACTGCCCTGAATCCTTGTCACAATTCTTGCTCGAACAATTTTCGCTAACTAAAGATCGCCTATACGCAGTCGACGGCCCTGTAAATATGGTACGTCTGTCGGAGTTGATCGATCATGTCAATCTGCCAAATCTACGGTTCCCAGCGTTCTCCGCGAAACCCGATAGCAAGTTGGCACAGAAGAATATATTTGATGTACTGAGTAAGCAAAACATTTTGTTGCATCACCCGTTTCAGCCATTCCAAACGGTGATCGATTTTATTCGAACAGCCTCACTTGATCCCTATGTATTAGCGATCAAACAAACGATTTATCGCACGGGTATGAATTCCGACTTAATGGAATCTTTAATTACCGCGGCACGCATGGGTAAAGAGGTCACTGTGGTAGTCGAACTGATGGCTCGCTTTGACGAGGAGGCAAACATCAATTGGGCGGATCGTTTACAACGAGCTGGTGCACAAGTTGTCTATGGCGTCGTTGGCTTAAAAACACATGCCAAATTAGCTCTAGTAATTCGACGTGAAGAAGGTGGTAATTTACGCCATTACGCTCATTTGGGGACAGGGAACTATCATCCTTCGACCACTCGCTTTTACACCGACTTCGGTTTACTGACTTCTCACCCGAAAAAAGCTGCGGAAGTGAACGAAGTCTTTATGCATTTAACTGGCTTAACCAAGCCGAAAAAACTAGACCATTTATGGTTAGCGCCTTTTTTCTTACAGCCTAAAATCATTAAAGCCATTCGCAACGAAGCACGTATTGCTCGCGAAGGCCGCCCAGGTCGTATCATCGCCAAGATGAATGCTTTAGTCGATGAATCTGTGATTCGTGCTCTTTATGCGGCGTCTGCCGATGGCGTTAAGATCGATCTGATTGTACGCGGCGCTTGTACCTTGCGTCCTGGCGTACCAGGATTATCCGAGAATATTACGGTACGTTCTATCATCGGGCGCTTTTTGGAGCACTCGCGTATTTATTACTTCCGCAATGATTTGCAGCACGATGTTTATCTCGCGAGTGCTGATTGGATGAGTCGCAATTTATTCCGCCGCATCGAAGTCGCCTTTCCAGTATTAGAGAAAAATCTAAAAAAACGTGTCATCACTGAGGGTTTAGATCCCTATCTGAAAGACAATCAGAACTCTTGGATACTGGCCTCCGACGGCAGCTATGAACGTAAAAAAGTACGCGGCAAACAAAAACCTTTTAGCGCACAACAATACTTGATGCAGACTTTGGGTTCACCTGAGTCTCAAGATGATTGAGAATGAACAAGAGCAAGGGCAAGCAAAAGAACCTAAAGGGAAAGTGATGGACTTAATTCTCTGGCGCCATGCTGAAGCTGAACCAGGTAGTGAAGAACTCGCTGACGCATTGCGCCGCCTCACGCCTAAAGGTCAAAAGCAAGCGCAAAAAATGGCCTACTGGCTAGATAGTGTGTTACCTGAGAATTGCAGAATCTTGGTCAGCCCAGCAATTCGCACACGTGAAACCATGGCCGCTTTGGCGAAACTTAATCGCAAATTCAAAATTGCACCTGAAATTGGAACCGAAGCAACCGCAAACGATTTGCTCACAGCAGCAAACTGGCCGGAGTCACGCGAATCCGTGCTCTTGGTTGGACATCAACCAAGCTTGGGTGAAGTCGCCGCCCAATTAATTACACCGCAACAAAACGAATGCGCTGTACGTAAAGGGAATGTCTGGTGGATTACACAGAAGGAACGCGATGGCGAGGGCCTACGGACTTATTTAAAAGCGATTATGTCGCCAGATTTGATTGTAAAGTGAAGTCCCTTAAGTAGCGACTAGCCGATCAATTGCTTCAAATTAATCTCGTTTTTTACGTTTGGAGTGCACAATCTGTTAATTTCGACAACGCCATCCCGCATCAAAGAAATACGTTGATGTTAACAGCTCTCCTAACAAATTCTGCAAAAAAATAAGAGCATCGGCTTTCAATTAAAAAATAGAAATATTTTTTACATATTTTCTCACGCAAAAAAACGACACTGCTTGCGCGCCCCAATCATTTATTCCTCTCTGAGATTAGTTTAGAACGTGATTTTGACTGATTTACCTAACATTATTCATTGACGCACGTACCCAAATCTGAAAAACTAGGAAGGCTGAACAGTCACTTTGTCAGACAATAAGATAAAAATGTTCCATTTTTGGGGGAAACAGTAATGAGTCAAAAGAAGTCAGAGAAATCAAGAGCCCACCCGTCGACCGCTCGATGGATGAGGGGTTTAATTGCATCAGCTTTAGGTGTCGCCTTTAGTATTGGCGCTGCATCCGCATCTGCTTACTATCAAGAACATGACCGCCCAACCGAGCGGGCAAAATGGCGCGCCGATTGGTACGATGAAGGAACCGCAAAAGGCGTTAAGAAACACGAAAAAAATGGTGGCAAGCTTAGCGCAGAGTTTCGCCGTCAAATGCTGATCACAGCGGAGCAAGAACGCGGCAAATGGGGTCGTATGATCCCTGGAGTGAACAAAGGTTTAAAAGAGACTACGAGTACAGTAACTGGCTCGACCAGCACTCTCAGTGTCGAAATGGCGGCAGCCGCGGTTGGGACCACTTGGGTCAACATGGGGCCAACCAAAGCGGATGTAGCAAAAAATGGCGGCACATCATTGGCAAAGACTGATGCTGGCCGTCCAACCGGCATTGTATTTGACCCAGCAAATAGCAATATTATTTACGCCGCGTTTGCAGGTGGTGGTTTATGGAAAACAGTCAATGGTGGGACCAACTGGACTCCAATGACCGAAAACCTTGGTACCTTGTCCGTCGGTGCATTGGCAATGGACCCGAACAGCAGCTCCACAATCTATCTTGGTCTAGGTGATGCATTTGATGGCACCGGCATTGGTATGGTGAAATCGACTGACGCTGGCGTCACATGGAGCGCACCAGTATTTTTAGGTGACTCAACTGTCATTAACGCTATTCAAGTCGCACCGACCGATAGTACCATCGTCATGGTAGCGACCAACAAAGGGCTGTATCGCTCAACCAATTCTGGCGCATCTTTCAGCCTAGTGTCTTTACCAACTGCACAAGCAGCCGTCCCTTATCTGTGGACTCTTGCATGGACAGGTGGCACTAACTTTGCGTTGTCTTTGGAGGCAAATCCTGGTGCAACAACTGGCACTACAGACGGACAAGTCATGACCACCACGAATAATGGTGCGACTTGGACCAAAGCTACCGGCTATACTACATCGGTTGGAATCGGACGTTCGACTCTTGGCGTAGCAGCGAGCAATCGCAATATTTTGTACGCAATGGCTGCCGTTCCGAACGCGACTTCTGCATCTGATCTCGCTGGCATATTGAAATCGACAAACGGTGGTGTCACCTGGACTACTGTGGGCTTACCAAGCAAACGCTATACCAATAGGAATACCGAAGCGAGCACTTTGGGCACGTTGCTGAACGGCCAAGGTTGGTATAACCACATGGTTCAAGTTGACCCAACCAATCCAAGTATCGCTTATTTTGGCGGTGCTTTGGCATTAGTTAAAACCAGTGATGGCGGATCGACTTATACACAAAAATCCAATTGGTTAGCGCAATTTAGTTTGCCTTATGTGCATGCTGATTTCCATCGCAGTGCGATGCAAGGAACCACATTGATCGTTGGAACCGATGGTGGCTTATTCAAATCGACCGATGGCGGAACGACATTTACCGATGCACTCAATCTCGGTTTGACCACACATTTGATTTACAGCGTAGGCTCATCACCTGCGAACGCAAATGCAATGATTGGTGGCTTCCAGGATAATGGTACGCGTGTTCGTGTTGGTACTACATCGACTTTCAATCAGTATATTGGTGGTGATGGTTTTGGCTCAGCGGTTCACCGCACTAATGCCAGCATCATGTTAGGTTCTTTATACTATACTCGGATCTACAAGAGTACCAATGGCGGTTTGACTTTCACTGCTTCCAACACTGGTATCACTGAATCCAATAATAGTTCAACGGCTCCTTTCAACACTGGTGTGGTGGAATGGGAAGGTGCTGCGAATGCTGACACTGTCTTTACATGGTCCAACTTGAAGGTCTATAAATCGACGAACTATGCAGGCTCTTGGACTGCGTTGCCGACGACAGGCCTACCAACAACATCTTTTGCAATTCGTGGTGTTGGTGTTGCTGCTAGTAACGTGAATGTGATCGGCGTGGTAGGTAGTGGCGGACGCGTCTTCTTGACCAATAATGGTGGCACAAACTGGACTACGCCAGCCGCATTGCCAAATAATGGTTTCTCATTAAGTAAAATCGCCTTCGACCCAACTAATCCAAACACGATTTACGTTAGTTCTGTCGCTGCCGACAGTACTAAAAATCATGCGTGGAAATCAACTGATTTTGGCGCGAGCTGGACCGCGATCGACAATGGTTTGCCAGCTGGTGCACCAGTCAATTTGATTAAAGTGGATCCAGGTAGCAGCAGCACGATATACGCTGGTACGCACCTCGGTGTTTATCGCTCATTGGATGCTGGTGCAACTTGGGCACGCTTTGGTTCTGGAATGCCTTTAGTGAACGTGGATGATATCTATGTTTCACCTGATTCAACATTAGTCCGTGCAGCTAGCTTTGGCCGTGGTTTCTGGCAGTTGAATCCATAAGCGATTTTTTATTATCCCGGTTGATTGGGATGTGATAAATAAGAACGCCGTACTTTTCAGTACGGCGTTTTTTTATTCACTAAATTTAGCAACGCTAATTCTCGCGCTAGACAACCAATCAATTAACATTTAGGCGGGGATCGCCACCTGCGCCAACTCAAGAGAGTGTCCTTGACGCACCACATCATGCCAAGTAATCAAACGCAATTCACCATCGGCTTCTTCGATTAAAGCCGACAAGCTTTCGACCCAATCGCCATCATTGCAATAAATAATGCCATTAATATCGCGGATTTCGGGCTTATGAATATGACCGCAAATCACCCCATCAAGACCACGTTTGCGCGCCTCATCGGCCAGCGCATCTTCGAATTTGGTGATGTAGCTGACCGCATTCTTTACCTTTGATTTGAGGTATTGCGACAAGGACCAATAAGGTAGGCCAGCGCGGGCGCGCCATTGATTAAAGACTTGGTTGATTTTCAAAATCACGGTGTACATACTGTCGCCAAGATAGGCGAGCCACTTAGCGCAGGCGATCACACCATCAAAGCGATCGCCGTGCAACACCAGCATGCGCTTACCATCTGCCGTCGTGTGCACTAATTCATCACGTACTTGTATGCCACCAAAATCGAGCTCGATGAATTGGCGCGCAGCTTCATCGTGATTGCCGGGGACAAAGATCACATTAGTCCCCTTCTTGGCCTTTTTCAACACCGTTTGCACGATGTTGTTGTGGGTTTGATCCCAGTACCATCGGCGCTTTAATTGCCAACCGTCGATGATGTCGCCAACCAGATACAAGGTCTCCGATTCGGTTGCTTTCAAAAACTCCAGTAAGCGCTTAGCCTGACAACCTGGGGTACCGAGATGCAGATCAGAAATCCAGATAGTTCGAAAATGTTTAATGTCTTTTTTAGGCGGCTTGGGAGTCTTCAAAAGCTTTTGCATCTTCTTATCGAGGAACTGATCTGCTGGCATCATTTGGCGATATCCTCAGTGCCGTAGTGCTTGGCGTAACGATTATCTAGATTTGCCAACGGCAGCATCACGAACAAATCGGCGCTATGAAAATCAGGATCCCACGCCGGCTCGCCACAAATCCATGCACCAGCGCGCAGATAGCCTTTCAACAGCGGTGGAATACGCGCTTCATGTCCCTCATCCATACTCTCTAATGGAAATGGCAAATGTGGGGTAACGCGGTAATCTAAGGGGGCAAATGCATCTTCGCTAAAGCTGCGATAAATTGCTGCGGCATTGTGACCGCCGTCTGCCAAACTAATGCTGGCACAACCGATCAAAAATTCACAACGCTCCTTACGCATATAGGCGGCCAATCCGGCCCACAACAACATGATCACGGCACCGCTACGATAGTCAGGATGAATACAGGCACGACCCGCTTCAGCAATGCTGCCGCGTATATTCTGCAAACGTGACAAATCAAATTCGCCTTCGGAATAATAGCGCCCGATTTGGCGTGCCGCATTCGGCCCGAGAATACGATAGGTGCCGACCACTTTCAGCGTTTTTGTATCGCGCACAATCAGATGGTCACAATGTTCATCGAATTCATCTTTATCTAAACAATCGTCATTGGTCAAAGCCGTTAAGCCCATCGCCTCGATGAAAACTTTATAGCGCAAACGCTGCACTTCTTTGACTTCCTTCTTAGTACTGGCAAGACTGAGACTTAGTTTGGAAAAATTTGGACTAGCATCGCCCGGTATCGTCAACACTCTCATGCGCTGGTCTCCTTTATTCAAATCAGCATTTAGCGTGCAGAATAAAGAGCGAATACTTCAGGACTGTGACAGTTACATGTCCGTTTTGTGACAATGTAAAACTACAACAACGCAGACATACATCATCAGCTCACGCGCCAGTCATGAAATACCCCACCAAACAAAAGAAATATTGCATAATCACAATTATTCTAAAACTCAGGAGGCCCAATGAGCATTGCATTAACTGTCTTCGTCAAGGCGCTCATCGTAGTACCTGTGACCTTATTACCGATTCTTAACCCAATCGCTGTTGCGCCTATCTTTTTATCCATGACGGGTCCGATGGATCAGGTGATGGCAAACCGACTCGCCAAGCGAATCGCGATCAATTGTTTCTTCTTATTGATGGGAGCGGTCTTTGTCGGTTCTTATGTGCTCGACTTTTTTGGCATCTCTTTACCCATCGTCCGTGTGGCCGGCGGTATCGTGGTTGGGATGGCTGGTTGGAAACTATTAAATGATCAGGGCCAAGATAAATTGCGCACGTCTGTGGCGGCCTCAGCAGGCAATTGGACCAAAGAAGAATTACGTCGTCACAGTTTTTATCCGTTTAGTTTTCCATTGACCGTCGGTCCTGGTGCAATTGCTGCATCCATCACCTTGGGTGCGCAATTGCCAAATAAACCGGTTGACTGGTTGATCACAGGCTTAGCTGCAACGATCGGCGTGTTTTTGACCACAATGGCGATATTTCTGTCTTACCGCTTTGCGCGTAATTTAGAAAGTTTCCTAGGTGATGTTGGCGCCACCGTGTTGATGCGTTTATCCGCATTCATTTTGCTGTGTATTGGCATTGAAATTGGCTGGTCTGGATTCTCTGAATTATTAGAAGATCTAAAGATGCGCCGATAGTGATCTAAACGCCTACTGAAGCAATAAAAAAATGGCTTGTTGATCCTTGCAATACGCATTGCAAGGATCAACAAACCATTCTTTTTTCGTTTCTCTACCCGATTTTTAAA
>JAYVHZ010000133.1:0-2663 GCA_043770645.1 Undibacterium sp.
CACCACATTCATACCGATTCGATAAATCAAATGGCCTTCATAGATTTGACCAACACCATTTTCGTCCTGATGGACGGCATACGAGCCTGTCGACCCAAACCCAGCTAAACCGCCACCGGTTGCTCGACAGACCGCTCTTGTCATTGGATGAAATCGGCTGTCATAGGGAATGGCTGTACCTTTCCAACGTAGAGTCGTGGCGAGGCCTTTGTTTGGTCCCTCATCAATCAAGAGCGTCGTAGTACTGGTTTCGGCGAGCAATACCTGAAAAACTGCAGCGACATTCCAGCTGGTTTCTGAGACCTGTTTCAAAGTCACCGGATCAATTACCCGTGCTGACTTTTGCCCATCCCCCCAGGCCATCTTCCAATTTGCTCCCACACCCGATGGCAAACTTGGGTTTGGTGCAACGTCCACAGGCGCGTTATTCGCCCCGCCGCACGCACTGAGCAGTAACAAAAACGAGAGAACGATTGTCTTTAGCATCAGGTTTATTCCCTTTCTGACCGGCACACCCAAAAATGGATGATGGCATAGAATTTTGCAGTCGTTGCACAGCCTGAAATCATCGAAGCATCATGGATCAAATCCACAAAGTGAAGAGTATATCAGACGACAATCACGTCACTTCGATCTTGCGCTCATAAGTGGGGTCACATAATTGCATCCCTCATAATTGCATAATTATATAATTGGGGTCAAAATTATAATTGGGGTCAGATCAAATTATTTAACTCATAATCGGGGTCACCGATTAGCCCCCGGTAGTCAAGTAGTCGAACCAAATACTCTTAAAAAAATGCGAGCAATTTTCTGCGCCACCACACGCCTGTTTCAAAATGTCATCGTGCCTTTTGCTTCGCCGTGTGGTTGCGTTTGAATCGCACCAGTCACCCATGTGGTTCTAGCGAAAATATAATTGGGGTCAGATCAAATTAAATCTTCGCAGCTGCCAGCCTTACGCCACCCAACTGGCCTACCTACTTTACCAGCAGTCATACGACGCCCTGTCAGACTCTCTATTTCCGTCTCAAAGCGGCTATTACCAAATACAAGTCCCTTATTTACAGAATCGCGAATAGTCTCCAACAATTCGCAATCAATATGGCTTTTAAAAAGATCTCGGTAATTGGCTTGCCTCTTCGTTGCATCGCTTCCTAGAGCAAGGTAGCAAGAATGCGGCGTACACAATGCCGATTCTTTTCCAAGCGCATTGATCTGGTAGCTCGACCAAACATAGTCTGACGGCTCCAATACCATTCCCGCCCTCACAGGATTCGATTCGATATAGCGATACAGTTGCAAAAGATAGCCATCCTGCTGCACTAGACAAGATTTAAAACGACCTTCCCATAAAGTGCCTGTGCGTTTATAGCTAAGATTAAAGTAGCGCACGTATTGTCGTCCCAATGCTTGCATCAAATGGCTAACCGCATTATTGGTTCTCGGCGTACACAGCAAATGCACATGATTCGTCATCAAAACCCAAGCGTGTAAGTCCACTTGAAACTTTTTCGCATACTCGGTCAGCCAATGCGCATAAGCAGCAAAATCCTCCTCACTCGCAAAACACACTTGTCTATTATTCCCACGTTGAATTACATGCTGGGGAATCCCTACTGGGCACACTCTCGGTAGTCTCGCCATCGTCAACTCCATTCACATTACTTCAGTAGTCGCAGTATCGCTGATATTTAATTTGATCTGACCCCATTTATCTAGCTGATATTTAATTTGATCTGACCCCTGTTATCGATCCCAGTTATCTGTGCGAGTATTTGGTTCGACTACTTGACTACCGGAGGCTGATGGGTGACCCCATTTATCCAATTATCCACTAATCATTCCTATCTTTCGCATCCACATAGACACGGTTACGTTCTCTTTTACCAATCGAGATGACTGTCACGAAAAGTACATCATCTTCTACCCGATACACAAGTCGATAACCCACTGTTCTGAGCTTAATCTTATAACAATCTACCATCCCAACTAAAGCGGCACTAGGTACCCGAGGCTGCTCAAGGCGCTCGATCAATTTCTTCTTAAAAGGCTCGCGAACACTGCCATCAAGCTTTTGCCACTCTGCCCATGCTAACTCATGAAAGCGCAGCTTAAAGCTCATTGCTACTCACTTCTACAAACGGACCTTTTACACGCTCCCTGACTAGTTTTGCATCCTCTATATCCTCCAAGCATGAAATCAAATGTTCGTAATATTCAGCAGACAACAGATAAGCTTCGGGTCGATTGTGGTTCAAAACGGCAACGGGCATATTTTCCATTTCCTTCAAAATGCGTGAAAAGTTGCGCTTTAACTCCGTGACGCTAACTGTAATTCCTGCAAGTACCGTATCCATTTCAACTCCTTCTCAGCTATATTAAGTGCTTATATAAGCATCTAATATAGCACAGATTCTTCAGTAGATTTTGGCTATGATTGTCTTTGATCCATGCCAACGTAATCGATTTATTAGATCTGACGTCGGTTATTCACTTCGATAGTGCAAGTATAACTTGGATTTAATTTGATCTGACCCCATTTATTTTTACATTTATTTTTATTACTTCCCTCAAAAAGACAGCGAAGCACGATACTTTTTGTTGTAAACATGCGCGAGTCTAGGTAAACTTCTTCCATGGATCTAGCTACCACACTCGCG
>JAYVHZ010000134.1:0-15485 GCA_043770645.1 Undibacterium sp.
CACCACCGATCGCCCGCACCACATCAACTTGATCTCCAGTTTGCAATGTATGTTGCTGCCACAGCGCTCTGCGTATCACTTTACGATTGACAGCAACGGCGATTGCCTGATTCCCTAATTGCAATGCAGTGATCAAACTATGCAAATCAGTTTTTGGCGACAAAACTCGTAGCTCACCATTGAGTTGAATTTCCATCGCTGCACCTAGGACTTTTTATAGATTTCTGCGCCGGATTTGACGAATTCGATCGCCTTAACTTCCATTCCTTTTTTTAGCGCATCAATTTCGCTAATACCCAGAGTCACGGCGTAGTCACGTACTTCCTGCGTGATTTTCATCGAGCAAAAATGCGGTCCACACATCGAGCAAAAATGCGCAACTTTGGCGGAATCTTTAGGAAGCGTTTCATCATGAAATTCGCGGGCTTTGTCTGGATCTAAGCCTAAATTAAATTGATCTTCCCAGCGAAATTCAAAACGTGCTTTAGACAGTGCGTTATCGCGTATTTGTGCACCCGGGTGTCCCTTTGCCAGATCAGCAGCATGAGCAGCAATCTTGTAGGTGATGATGCCGTCTTTGACATCAAGCTTATTTGGCAAACCCAGATGTTCTTTCGGCGTGACGTAACACAGCATCGCCGTGCCATACCAAGCAATTTGCGCCGCGCCTATGCCTGACGTAATGTGGTCGTAGCCCGGTGCAATATCCGTTGTCAGTGGTCCCAATGTATAGAACGGTGCTTCGTGACATTGTTCTAGTTGTAGATCCATATTCTCTTTGATCAAATGCATGGGCACATGACCCGGACCTTCGATCATCACTTGCACGTCATGCTTCCATGCGATTTGCGTGAGTTCACCTAGTGTCTTTAATTCGCCGAGTTGTGCATCATCGTTGGCATCGTAAATCGAACCTGGACGCAAACCATCTCCCAAAGAAAATGACACATCGTAAGCCTTCATGATTTCGCAGATGTCTTCGAAATGCTCATATAAAAAACTCTCTTTATGATGAGCGAGGCACCACTTCGCCATAATAGAACCGCCGCGCGAAACGATGCCTGTCATACGTTTTGCCGTCATCGGTACATATTGCAAACGTACACCTGCATGGATCGTAAAATAATCGACGCCCTGCTCCGCTTGCTCGATCAAAGTGTCACGGAAAATTTCCCAAGTTAGATCTTCAGCCTTACCATTCACTTTTTCCAAGGCCTGATAAATCGGTACCGTACCAATCGGTACGGGCGAGTTACGGATGATCCATTCACGCGTTTCATGGATATGTTTACCAGTCGACAGATCCATCACGTTATCGCCACCCCAGCGTATCGCCCAAGTCATTTTTTCGACCTCTTCACCTATGGATGAAGTCACCGCAGAGTTACCTATATTCGCATTAATTTTGACTAAGAAATTGCGACCAATAATCATCGGTTCGACTTCTGGATGATTGATGTTTGCAGGAATAATAGCGCGACCACGGGCGATTTCATCACGTACAAATTCAGGGGTAATCTGTGTTGGAATCGATGCACCAAAGGACTGTCCCGGATGCTGACGCCCCATCATTGCAGCGAGTTTTTCGCCCATAGGACCAGAGTTTTTTAGATTTTCCAAATACGCTTGGCGTCGCATGTTTTCACGAATCGCCACGTATTCCATTTCCGGCGTGACGATACCCTGTCTGGCGTAGTACATCTGCGTGACGTTCTTTCCTTGCAGCGCGCGACGTGGTTTGCGTTGCAGATTAAAACGTAACTCATGTAACTTAGGATCGTGCAGCCGTTCTATGCCGTATTCAGAACTTGGCCCGGCTAATTCTTCCGTGTCCTCGCGCTCTACAATCCAAGCGCCACGCACAGAAGCCAAGCCTGAGCGAATATCGATTTTCACATCAGGATCGGTGTAGGGACCGGAAGTATCGTAGACGTAAATAGCTGGATTTTTTTCGGCACCGAACATGGCTGGCGTATCCGCTTGTGAAATTTCGCGCATAGGAACGCGAATATCGGGACGACTGCCGGTGACGTATATTTTGCGGGAATTAGGTAAGGCTTGAATAGCGGCTTCGTCGACCTTGGCGGTGGCGGACAAAAATTGGGGGATGGCGTTCATTTGGCTCCTTTGCTTTATTGCTTAATTGGCGCGGAGCCAGCAAAGGAGTTTCCAATTTAAGCGATCGCACACCCTATAACCAGGTGGCATCACGGCTTTGGCTGCTTCCCTTCGCTGGCATTATCCAGATCAGGTTCAAGGGTATTTCTCACCCGACAAAAACAAATTTGTCAGGACCCCTAGCGTGTAAAACTATTAGCAATAGTGATATTGCCGGCGCATTATATCTGCGATTGATGTAGATTTCCAACTACTTCGTTTTTAGTGCGTAGCCGCTTGCTGCCCACTCACTGTAATCGGTGAGAGGTCTTGCAGCGGCCCGATTACCTCGATAATTTCCACCATATTGTCTTTAATTGCTGCAGCCAGATCGTGCGTCAAAGTGGGCAAGGCATCTTCATGCGAGACCAATAATCTGGCCAATCCATAGGCACGGTTTCGACCATGTGTTTTACCCAGATACAAAGCCATATCCGCAATTTGCAAAGCACGTTCCCAATCACAAAATTCCTCAGAAACCTCCGAAAATGGCACCGAAATAAAACCAGCAGTAACCGTTACGGGGATCGTTAACGCGCCATGCGTAAATGGCTTTTCACCTATCGTCCGTAACACACGATCAACGAGACTTGTAATTTGCTCAGGATTTGATTTTGGTGAGTAAATCAAGAATTCTTCGCCCCCCCAACGCATCACCATATCTTCATCTCGCACAACGTCTTTCAAGCGCTTGGACACCTCTTTCAAAACGACATCACCGACCGCATGCCCCCAAGTATCGTTGATATGTTTAAAGTGATCGATGTCCATGAGAATCATACAATCAGGATTACGATAACTACCTTCACGCCGCTCCGTTTCGACTCGATGCATGCGGTTCGCCATCAAGCTGATAAAGGAACGTCGATTATGCAGTCCCGTTAACGCATCGCGAATCGCATGAAACTCTAATTGCAGGTTTACTTCTTGCAATTGCTCATTGAGTTTTTTGCTGCGGCGGTACAACATGTATATAAAGCAACCGGCTAATACCCCAACCAAGGAAGCCAATAATGCGACCATTTGCTGCAAACGATGATTTTTTATATCGGCATCTTTTAAAGCATTATCCTTCGCCAGAATTTCAATCTGACGTTTTCTTTGCTCCGAGTCAAATTCTTCCTGTAGTTTTGCCACCGATTTGGCACGATCCGACTGAAAAATTTCATCACTCAATTTTTGTTGCGCCCTTACCTGCTCTAATGCTTCTTTGTATAAGCCAGCAGCTTCATACATCTGCGACAGCTCACCGATGATAATTTCCATATCCGATTTCGCGTGTCCTTTTTCAAAGAAGGCGATACTTTCTTTGACCAGATCACCACCTTGCTTGAATTTACCCTGATAACCTAGGGCTAAACCCAAATTAACACGCGCGCCGGCAATACCCCATTGATCCTCCAATTCTTCGGATCTTGCCATCGCTTCACGTGCATAAGACTCGGCACGCTTGTAGTCTTTTTTTACCAAATACTGATCAGCCATATTAAACAGCGCTAATGCCACCCAATAAGGTAATTTCTCAGTCTTGGCAATTCTTAATGCCGTTTCATATTCCGCCAATGCTTCGTCATTGCGCTTTAAAGTACTGAGTGCAACCCCACGTGTAATCGAAATATCAATGTAAGATTTTGGTGCCACAGTAGCAGACGAAATTGCCAAAGCCTCGGTAGTCGCAGCCAAGGCTTTTTGGGGATCTTTCATCTGTAAATAAAGACCGGAAATCAATCCCCAGGTCGCCATCTTTGCTTGCAATTGTCGACGCGGCAATTGTTCACACAGTTTCAGCATGTCCAAATATTGCTTGAGTGCCTGATCGAATTTGAAATTAGTGCTGTGTAGACCGGCTAAGATGGCACGATATCGGAATTGCACATCCACGTTCTTAGATTTATCAACAGCATCATCGAACTTCTCAATGTGAGACACCGCAGCGGCATAACCGGATTTTTCAAAAACATTATAGGTCTCAAATATCTCTAGGAGCAGCAAAGCATCCGGGTCTTGCATCTGCTTTGCCAGCTGATCAAACTCATCTGTCGTTTGGGTGCCTAGCTTTTGATTTCCCGCATCAAAATACAAACCACTTAAAATCGACAGCACTTCAAGTCGAATTGCAGGAGAGGTATCGGCGGGTAGATTTTTTTTAAACTCTTGGAGTTGACGCAAGCCCTCTTCGTTATCTCTATCGGATAGGGATTGGATGGTATCTAGCTTCGCCATGATGGCTTTGTCATCCGCTAAACTTGGTAGTGACAAGCAAAACAACAACAGCAACAAACCTATTTGCAACAAAGGATAGAATTTTACATCACCAGAATCACTCAGTTTCTCTTTGCTCGCTACTGCAGCTTGATATAAAAAGTGTCTCATGTAACCATCACCTCGTTCACATTAGCTAGTGTGCACGAAAAAATCTAACTGCTCGCAACCAAGAGTTGGTGCCTTGCGCTTATTTTTTCTTTTTGTGCAGAGTTATCTATCGTAGCACTTTCCCAAAAGCATCTTTGCTTTTTTTTTGGATGGCTTTCGAATAAGCCACAATATTAGTAGATTTCACCCATTTTCCAAAAGTGAACACACCAGATTTAATACAAATATAGATAAAAATCTAAAATTTATAAAAAATATTTCAAAAATAAAATACGCAATCACAGAGAACAAATGATGAATGGCGCAGCAACTCACCTATCCTGACATTTAATTTACTTTTTCCAAAATCACAAAAAAGCTCGGATTATTTTTGGTAACACGGCACACTCATTTATAATCAAGGGTTTCGCCATACCAATAGCCGAGCTAAGCATCGTCATCAATGCCTGCGTTCGCACTAACTGAGAGTTTGCACACATCATGGAATTAGCTAAGTCTTTTGAACCCGCCAACATCGAATCCTTTTGGCGTACGGAATGGGAGAAGCGAGGTTACTTTACTGCGACGACCGATGAATCCAAACCGTCGTTCAGTATTCAGCTCCCGCCACCAAACGTCACTGGCACCTTGCACATGGGTCACGCCTTCAACCAAACGATTATGGATGGCTTGACACGCTACTATCGTATGCGTGGCCATAACACGACTTGGATACCAGGCACCGATCACGCGGGTATCGCGACACAAATCGTAGTGGAACGCCAGCTCGATGCACAAAAGATTTCTCGTCATGATTTAGGCCGTGAAAAATTCTTAGAAAAAGTCTGGGAATGGAAAGAAAAATCCGGCTCCACTATCACAGGGCAAATGCGTCGTATGGGCGCGTCTGCCGATTGGAATCGTGAATACTTTACGATGGACGCAGAACGTTCCAAAGTCGTGACAGAAGTCTTCGTACGTTTGGTCGAACAAGGATTGATCTATCGCGGCAAACGTTTGGTGAACTGGGACCCGGTGTTGGGCACAGCGGTATCCGATTTAGAAGTGGTATCGGAAGAAGAAGACGGCTCCATGTGGCATATCCGTTATCCATTCGCGGATGGTAGCGGTCACCTCACAGTCGCGACGACACGTCCGGAAACCTTGCTCGGTGACGTCGCCGTTGCAGTAGATCCAACCGATGAACGCTACACCGCTTTCGTTGGCAAGATGCTCAAATTGCCTTTGACGGATCGCGAAATCCCCGTCATCGCCGATAGCTATGTCGACAAAGAATTCGGTACTGGCTGCGTCAAGATCACACCTGCGCACGACTTCAACGATTACGCTATTGGTCAACGTCATAATTTAGAAATGATCAGCATCTTAACTTTGGATGCCAAGATCAATGAAAACGGCCCAGCGGTTTACCAAGGCATGGATAGATTCGTCGCGCGCAAACAAATGGTGGCTGACCTCGATGCACTAGGTTTGCTCGAATCTGTAAAACCACACAAATTGATGGTGCCACGTGGCGATCGTACTAACGTCGTCATCGAACCGATGTTGACGGATCAATGGTTCATGGCGATGAGCAAAGCTGCGCCAGAAGGTACGCACTTCCCAGGTAAGTCGATTGCCGAAGTCGCGCTAGAAAAAGTCGCGAATGGTGAAGTGAAATTCGTACCAGAAAATTGGAGCACGACTTACAACCAATGGCTGAACAATATTCAAGACTGGTGTATCTCTCGCCAATTATGGTGGGGTCATCAAATTCCTGCATGGTATGGCGACAATGGTGAAATCTTCGTCGGTCGCGATGAAGCCGAAGCGCAAGCAAAAGCGGCTGCCGCTGGCTATACAGGCGCATTGAATCGCGACAACGACGTACTCGATACCTGGTTCTCTTCTGCCTTGGTTCCATTCTCGACTATGGGCTGGCCAGAACTCACGGTTGATGCCAAATTATTCTTACCATCCTCTGTGTTAGTCACTGGCTTTGACATCATCTTCTTCTGGGTAGCGCGTATGGTCATGATGACCGCGCACTTCACCGGCAAGGTGCCATTCCACACCGTGTATGTGCACGGCTTGGTACGCGATTCTAGTGGCCAAAAAATGTCTAAGTCCAAAGGCAATACACTGGACCCTATCGACTTGATCGACGGTATCACGGTTGACGAACTCGCGGCAAAACGCACCGTTGGCTTGATGAATCCGAAACAAGCAGCCAGCATCGACAAAGCTACACGCAAAGAATTCGCGGATGGAATTCCTGCTTACGGCACAGACGCACTGCGCTTCACCATGGCAAGCTACGCCTCACTCGGCCGCAACATCAATTTCGACTTGGGTCGCTGCGATGGCTATCGTAATTTCTGCAACAAATTGTGGAATGCGACCCGCTTTGTATTGATGAACACCGAAGGTCAGGATTGCGGTTTCACTGGTACAGCAACAGACAATGATCTCGATTACTCACAAGCTGACAAGTGGATCATCTCTACCCTGCAACGTACTGAGGCTGAACTCGAAAAAGGTTTCGCCGACTACCGCTTCGACAATATCGCCTCCGCCATTTACAAATTTGTGTGGGATGAATACTGCGATTGGTATTTAGAGGTCGCCAAGGTTCAGGTACAACAAGGCACACCAGAGCAGCAACGTGCGACGCGTCGTACTTTGTTACGCGTGCTAGAAGTCACCTTGCGCATGGCACACCCAGTGATCCCATTCGTCACGGAAGCATTATGGCAAACCGTCGCACCCTTGGCAGGCAAAACGCTTAACCCCGCGGGCGACTCCATCATGATGCAAGCCTACCCATTAGTGAATGCAGAAGCGATCGATGAAGCCGCCGAAAGTTGGATGACAGGCCTCAAAGCCGCCACCGACGCTTGCCGTAATTTACGCGGTGAAATGCAATTATCACCAGCAGTCCGTGTACCGCTGTTATTGCAACCAGCAAACGCAGCCGACAAAGCACGCATGGAAAGCTATGCACCTTACATGGCAGCTTTGGCGAAATTATCGGAAGTGCAGATCGTCGATGTCTTACCAGATTCACCAGCACCAGTCTCCATCGTCGGTGAAACCAAACTGATGTTGAAAGTAGAAATCGACGTCGCCGCAGAACGGGAACGCCTCTCGAAAGAAATGGCAAAACTCGAAGCTGAAATCAACAAAGCGCAAGCGAAACTAGGTAACGAAAGTTTTGTGGCACGTGCGCCAGCAGCGGTCGTCGAACAAGAGAAAGAACGCGTCGCGGGCTTCTCTGCGACTTTGAGTAAGATGAAGGAATCGTTTGCTAAGTTGGGGTGATTTGGTTTTTCATGATCATTCAGAAACTTGAGAGCATGTAGCGCGCCATGTTTTGTACGTTGCAAAATGACCTGCGTAGGTTGGGCTGCAAAGCCCAACTTATGTTTTTGATGACGTCTTGATGTTGGGCTTAGCAGCCCAACCTACGTGCTAATTCCAGGGAGCGAACACAAAACGTGCCCACATCGCTTCGCCAAGTTAAACAACATGGACTATTCAAATGCTTAAAAAACTCAAAGATGGATTAATGTTTGGAGTAGGACTTTCAGTAGCCATTTTTGTGTTTAGCTATCTAGGATTTCTTCTCTTTACAAATTTAAAGTGGAGTAACGATGCGCCTGCATCAGAACATAGCGAGCGCGTTAATGTTGTAAAAGAAGCCCCTTTTCATGAACTGAGTCCAGAAGAGCAAATCAATCGAGCAAGTGTTATTGCGCTTGCGAAGCATGAAAAACTGCCGAATGGGAAGTATGCTGCGATCTTCAAAGAGTTTATAAAGAAAGACCCGAGCGTGACCATTTACTACAAAGTTGGCGATGAGTATCCAAGAAACCCAAACCAACCTGAAATAGATGAATCATACGCGGAAAATGTGTTGATATTTTTCACTGGTTCGCCCGCGACAATGGTTAGCTCATTTACATATTCAGGCGAACGAATTTCTAATTTTGGAGATATGCCGATAGAGGTGCTCAGAGAGAAAGCCAGGGCTAAGCCAAATTAGCCTCGTAGGGCGGGTGCAACCCGCGCCGCTCAGACTATGTACAAAGTTGACCGACTGATCTACCGCGCGGGTTGCACCCGCCCTACATTGTTATCCCACTTCAAGTAACCCATATAGTGGCGACAAATAATGGATACTCACTGAGCCTTCGCAGCCTCTGCCTTGGCTTCCTCAATTTCTGCCTTACTCATTTGCGACTCTACATACTTACGATACGTCACGGCATCATCATAATCACCAGCAAGAATAAACCATTTCATGCCCGCGACCTTATCGACCGCAACACCTTTTCCTTTGAAGTACATTAACCCTAGTTGATATCGCGCACTGGCGTCCTTTTGTTGCGCCGCCTTTACAAAAAGATCATGCGCTTTATCATAGTTGCGTGAAACGCCAATCCCATTCACATATAAAACCCCCAAACTATATTGCGCGTCGACATACCCGAGCTCCACTGCCTTATTGAACCAATAGACCGCCATTCCGTAATTGGGCGCGACGCCCTTGGCTTTTGCGTACATGCGCGCGAGATTGACTTGCGCGCGGACATTATTCTGCTCCGCCGCCTTCTCAAACAGGGCTTTCGCTTCTACATAATTCTGCGCAACGCCTTCACCCTTTAAGTACATTAGTCCAAGATTAAACTGTGCATCGGACTTTCCTTGCTCAGCAGCTTTTTTAAATGCGGCAGCAGCGGCCGGAAAATCCCGCTGGCCATACAAAGCAACGCCATCCGAAAAATCATCGGCTTGTGCAAACAAACTTGAGGTGCTAAAAACCACAATCAACATTGACTTCAAAAACAATTTCATATTCACCCCTTGTATCCTGACTCAATCTTCTTCTGCTCGAAAAATCGTTCAAATCTAGCGTCAATCACAAACTAAGCGATTAGCTAAAACAATTTGCACACTAAACAATCTCCATCAATTCTAAATACGCGCTCAACATACCATCAGCCGTCTAAAAATGCGATCGCTGTATGTATTATTTTGCATTCTCAGAGCCTCAAGCTTACCAAGTGAATGTGACCATTAGTGGGCATTTATCTAGAAAATCCTGTGTCAATTTCAAGATAGAAACTGATCACATCATGCTGAAATCTGAGTACAGAGATAGTCAATATTTATTTACGATAGTACCTATCAAATTTAAATGTGTCAGCAATACTTCTCAGGCCGTCGCTTCAGGCCTTAGCCGTGCTCACCGCTATGCTAAGGGTCGATCTGTCCAAAGAACTCCTGAAATATCAAGACAATAAAATTATGAATATCTGCTTACCTCAAGAATTTGGCGCCACAAAAACGTTCATGATGAAGCTGACTTCACCAAGTTTCGTGTGGTATCTGGGTCTCATGCTTGCCTCGTCACTTAGTGCATGCGGAAGAGGTGGAGACAGTGGGCAAACGACCCCGATTACACCGAGTACACCGAGTACACCGGTGGTAATCAATAAGCCAGAACCGCTCGTCAATAATACAAACCTCGTCAACGGGTTAGCGATCAATAACTTCAATAACAATGACATTATTTCTTACCCTTTGCCCCTGCTATATGGTCTAACGAAGACCAATGTGACCAGCGTAAAACTAGAGAACGCTGGCCAAACCTATCGAACAACTGCTTTGGTTGGCATCTTTTAAGGCTTAATCCCTTTGCGAGTTGGGGCAAATGAGATCACCGTCACGACAGGTAGTACGAGCAATAAATTCACACTTAATTACGCCCCTTCTGGCAATCTCAAGAAGGTGAAAATGATGTTCGCTGTTCCGTCGGATAAAGGTGGCCGTTTTCTTGCAGAATCTGGGGGCGACAATATTCTGGAAGTCTCGAAACAAAAGCTCATTGTGCAAGCATTATTGATGCAGTCGGCGAGCGCAGAAATGTTGCACAAAGCTGGCAAGTCGCGTATCACCTATACATTGCTGGAGGATGCGAGTGGCAAGCCAGCGATTGAGACTTTACGCCTGCCAGTGATATGAGCAGAGCTACTAAAGAAAACTGATAATGAACTCTACGATATTATTGCGCAGACGATTCGCAATACGAGTTACGACGTCACTTCAAGTACATGGTGACGATGAGTTTTTCTGATTACATTGCTAGCGAAGTGGTCGGCCATGCGGCTTTAGTTGGCGGCTTTTTGGGCACATTAGGTTCACTTCATCTCCATACCTGCCCCAAAAGTCTGAGCCAAGTAGATGCCGCCTTTACCACTGTCCAAGTAATCGACTTGAAACTGTTTCCCGATGATAGCGGTGCACGTATGAGCTATTGGGTAAATTGTGCAACTGGCATGGGGGCTAGCTTACATGAACTTGGACATACCTTCGATTTACGACATACTCCAACGGGCATCATGTCGCGCGAATTCGATAATTTTAATCGTTGGTTGATGATGCGTGAACCTAGTGTTGAGTCTGCCTTAACCGCAACAAGGAAACAGGTGTGATATGGGATCCTGCTAGTGTTGAGATCCTGATCAAGAGTGAGTGGATTAAGAAGTAATTGATTCGTAAGTATGTTTCAAGTTCTTATAGTACGACTTACCCTTCACTCACAAGCGCATGAGACAAAACATGCCAAAAAGGAAAATTTTTTCAACATAGTTGTTGTAATTGGGTCTTTTAAAGTTTTCATTCTAGTAATTTTATGGGCAATTGCAAAAAACAGGACGTACAATCGGAAAGCAGTTTTGCCCCTTTTATAAAATTCGGAGACAACATGAATAAATCTGGCCTGATCAAATCTAGTATCGTCATACTCGGTCTATTAGCAGCGCAAATGGCAGTAGCCCAAAGTTCACCAGCGGGTCTTTGGAAAACCATTGATGATAAAACCGGCAAAGTAAAATCACTCGTGCGTATCAGCGAGTCTGGTGGTGAGTTTCAAGGCAAAATCGAAAAATTATTTCGCGAACCAGATCAAGAACAAAATCCTAAATGCGATAAATGTGAAGGGAGTAACAAAGACCAGCCCTTAATCGGCTTAACCATTTTGTTCAATATCAAAAAAGAGGGTGATGAATTTGGCGGCGGGAAAATTCTTGATCCAGCCAATGGCAAACTTTACAGCAGCAAACTCAAACTGATTGAAAGCAACAAGAAATTAGAAGTCCGCGGCTATATTGGCATGCCAATGTTCGGTCGCACGCAAACTTGGGTGCGTGAAGAATAATCAAATCCCCCATCAATGGCAGCTCAGGCTGCCATGTTTTTTTGTGCTTTCTAGAGAAGAGCAGTCTCACTCCTGACACATGTACAAAAAAAACATCATTTACATAGCAATTAACGATGCAGAATTGATAGCAATCATTGATAGCCTAGCCTTCCTGTGGTATTTTCGGAGTTACCAAATAGTCAAATTTAGGTCTTTAAATCAAGAACTATTGCAAAAACTGCGCCTGTCTATGTTCTCTCATGGATAAGCAATCATCGGTAGCACCAAGAAAATTATAATGAGCCCAAAAAAGAGCAAGACCCGGGGGGGGTCAATTAATGAGCGCATAGGCCAGATCTATAGCTCATTATCGAAGTCACATAAAATCACCGCAGACTATGTTGTTGGCAATGCCTTCAGAGCTGCAACCATGTCGATTGACGAACTTGCCGATGCCGTCGGCATTTCGAATGCAACAGCGAATCGCTTTGCGCGTGCGCTTGGTTTCGATGGCTATCCGCAGTTTCGTGCCCAGCTGGTCTCCGGTTTTGAGACGATGTTGGCGCCAATTGAAGAATTACGTTCAGAAATCAGTCGCGCCTCTAGTAGTTCTGAAGTCATCACGCGCTCGCTTTCCGATGATATTGCCAATCTAAAAATAACCCGTCGTGAATTTCCTCCGGATATTTGCGATCGCGCTGTCAATATGATTTTAGAGGCGGAACAGATCTATATCATTGGCTACGGTGCTAGTGCTTACTTGGGTGGCATCATGTGTCATGCACTAACCAACTATTGCAATTCAGTGCAAACCAACATTGGCACTGGTGGACCAGCACAAGTTTCACGGACTTTATACAAATTCACGGAGCGCGACCTGGTGATTGGAATCTCATTTCCTCGCTACTCTAGTGATGTGATCACACTCTTGAGTCAATCAAAAAAACGCAATATCCCGATTCTTGCACTAACCGACCGGCCAAGCTCACCAGTCGCAGCTGTCGCTGATGTTACTTTATACGCACAAACCAAGCCACAATTTAACTCAGAAGGTATCGTTCTCTGTTTGATTGAAGCGATCTGCGCGGCAGTGGCGAATCAGTCGGAATCATCAGTTGATATCGCAGCGGAAACCACTGAGCTCATGCTGCCATGGTTACATCACAGTAAAAAGTGAAGCGTGAATTGATGTAGATCAGGTCTCTATACCTTGAATGAGACTATTATCAACTGGTCGCATCTATTTACCAAAGGAGCTTTACACATGCAAGTTGAACATCATCCATTGGCATTAGAATTTCCAGAACACAAAGACACAATCCACAACTTGAAAATCGCAAATGCGCATTTCGCCAAGTTGTTTGACGAATACACTGACACAGACAAAGCGATTAATCGCGCAGAAAACGGTGTAGAACATTTAGCTGATGCGGCTTTAGAGACGTTGAAAAAAGTCCGTATGCATTTGAAAGATCAGCTGTTTCAATTATTGCAGTCGCACGCTGCATAATTAAACAACAGGCCGTCGCTTTGCGAGGTAACAGAAGTTGGTAGGGCAAATTTCAGGCGGACTTCGGTTCGCCTTTTTTTGTTTCTGCCATTAGAACCGACTAGTTCATTTTGCAGGACGCTTGGCTCGAAAGACTTTGTCATCCGCATAAAAATCTGGCGTCTGATCCGACCACCAACCTGGTACACCGAGCACTGGCAATGGAGTGTAATCGGCAGTTGTCAGCGCATGTAATTCCAATTGCGCGCTCACCTGCGTATCAAGCTGTTGCACCTGTTGCTTAAAGTCTTGTTTAAAAAAATTTGAATCAACCCATACTACCCATGCATGCGCGGTTATCGCTTTATATGGCTGCACTAACTTTTCCATCAAGGCGTGACCAAAACTCCAAACCTGTGCAACAGCACCAAAATCATCGCGATGCTCGATGAAGGCTTGTTGCCATTGATGTTCACGCAAACACGACAAAAGTGCACGCCCGCGCTCAGAATTTTCCAGTACTAACAGTGCGGCATTTTCGTCGAAGATGGTCGCAGCATCACGCGCGGGGCCGCGTGATTTTCCTATGCCTAGGCTTTCAATCTGCGCTGCTTGCAATGCGTTTAGCTGACGCTTTATTTGCGGAAAGCTAAGCCACACTAGTGCATTAAAAAAGTCATGCAAATTTTCACGAGTCGGTACTTTACCTGCATGACTGATATGAATTTCGTAAGCCACACCTTCGGGGAGGTCTTCTTGCGGAATGAAATGCAATGCCAAATCACGATGATTGCGTAAATCTAGTTGGCGAGCGGTATAGTTTAATCCGCCTCGCCAATCTTCCTGAGCCAAAATATTTTCTGCGGCAGGAAGGATCGATGCTAACCAAGGACGTGACCAATCAATAACGGAATAAAACTTGGTCATCTCGGAGTTACGCTGAGACTTTCCAATTGATAACTTCACCCGCATTCAAAGGTACCAAGCTACCGTCAAGATAGCTCAATTCATCTGGTAAAGTCCAACTTTCGCGCTTTAGAATCATGCTGCCGGTATTGCGGGGCAATTGATAAAAATCAGGTCCAAAGAAACTCGCAAAACCCTCCAACTTATCCAAAGCACCAACTTGATCAAAAGCCTGCGCGTACAATTCCATCGCGTGCAAAGCAGTGTAACAACCAGCACAACCACACGCGTGTTCTTTGACGCCTTTGGCATGTGGCGCAGAATCAGTACCAAGGAAGAAGCGTGGATTGCCCGAGGTCGCAGCTTTCACCAACGCTTGACGATGCGTTTCGCGCTTCAAGACTGGCAAACAATAGTAGTGAGGACGAATTCCGCCTTTGAAAATTTCATTGCGGTTATACAGCAGATGATGGGCGGTAATCGTGGCCGCAATCGGACCACTCGCTTCGGACACGTACGCTGCAGCATCGCTGGTGGTAATGTGTTCAAACACGACTTTCAGTTCTGGCAAATCGGCTCGCAATGGCTTCATCACCGTATCGATAAATACCGCTTCGCGATCAAACAAATCGATTTCAGGACTTGTCACTTCTCCATGAACCAAGAACGGCATGCCAACTTCTTGCATCATTTCTAAAGTTTTATAGCACTTACGCAAATCCGTCACACCCGCGTCCGAATTAGTCGTCGCACCAGCAGGATACATTTTCACCGCCTGTACAAACCCACTATCCTTCGCACGGCGAATTTCATCAGGCGGCGTATTATCAGTCAGATACAAAGTCATCAAAGGCTCAAATTGCATCCCATCAGGTAACGCCGCCAAAATTCGCTGACGATATGCAGCCGCCAGCTCAGTTGTTGTCACAGGCGGCTTCAAATTTGGCATCACAATCGCCCGTGAAAATTGAGCCGCGGTGTGAGGTAAAACAGTTTTTAAAGCCTCACCATCACGTAAGTGAAGATGCCAATCATCTGGGCGGGTAATTTTTAATTCTTGAATGATGGAGGTCGAAGTCATTGCTACTCGCTGTTATGAAGTTACGGTGTGTTTCTGATCGCATTTGAATAGTCGACATTTTACCTTTTTGCGGCATTGGCTTGGGTGTTTCGTGTTTCTTTAAGAAAACGACATTCACCGTACATGATGTCATCAAAAATTTTCGCTATTATGTTCACTATTACTATGGAAAACAAAAGCTGGCTTAACAGTGAAGTAAAAAAGCAAAAGCCCCGTATTCGTTTTGAATACGGGGCGATGCGGAATAAGAGCCTGACGATGACCTACTTTCACACTGGTTGCAGCACTATCATCGG
>JAYVHZ010000135.1:0-10356 GCA_043770645.1 Undibacterium sp.
GGTTCTCGCGAAGTGGGTTTTACGATTATTTCCATCTCAACTTCTTTAATTGCCGTCTTTATCCCTATCTTTTTTATGCCTGGGGTGATCGGTCAATTATTTCATGAGTTTGCGGTGGTGGTGAGCTTAGCGATTGTGGTGTCGGCTTTTGTGTCTTTGACTTTGGTGCCAATGTTGGCTAGTCGCTTCTTGAAAGCAGAGAGCGAGCATTTACCGCCATCAAAATGGATGGGGGCACTGACTCGTAGTTTTGAACGCGGGTTTAATGCTTCTTTACGTGCTTACACGACTGGACTGGACTTGGCCTTAGCGCACCGTAAGTTCGTTTTGTTTGTGGCTTTCTTGACGTTTGTTGCTACTGCCTATTTATTCAATACGATTCCAAAAGGTTTTTTCCCCGAAGAGGATATCGGCCAGATCAACGTATCCACCGAGGCGGCGGAAGATACGTCGTTTCCAGCGATGGTGATTTTGCAGGAAAGAGTGGCAAAAATTTTGCGCGACGATCCCAACGTATTAACGGTATCGTCATTTCACGGTGGCGGTGGATCACAAAATACGGGACGAGGATTTATTAACCTCAAACCGCGTGATCAACGTAAGCCGATGAAAGAAGTGGTCGAAGGCTTGCGTAATAAGTTAAAAGCAGTGCCGGGAATTACCGTGTTTTTGCGCCCGACCCAAAACCTTCAACTCGGTGGTCGACCAAGCAAAAGTCAGTATCAGTTCATTATGCAAAGCGTGAACGCGAGCGAACTTAGTAGCTGGGCTTTCAAAATGCAAGACAAGATGCGCGCTGATCCAGGCTTTAAAGATGTCACGACTGACTCTCAACTCAAAGGTCTGCAAGCGTCAATAGAAATTGATCGTGACCGCGCCAACTCTTTGGGAGTCGGCATGGACGCGATTCGCTCGGCATTGTATAGCGCCTTTGGTGAACGGCAAATCGCCACCTTATACACTAGCGTCGATAGCTATGCGGTGGTGCTAGAAGTCGGACCTGAGGACAAAAAAGATGAGTCAGCGATTGGGGCAATCTATGTACGCAGTAATACCGGTAGTCTAGTACCGATGTCGAGTTTTGCTACTGTCAAGCGCACTGTCGGCCCCACCGCAATTAATCACGTCGGGCAGTTGCAAGCGGTGACGGTGTCTTTTAATCTTGCTGTAGATGCACCTTTAGGTGAAGCGACGAATAAGATTGATAAATACAAAGATGAAATTAAGTTGCCTTCATCGATTATCACTTCTTACGGTGGCGATGCCGCAGTGTTTAAAGATTCACAGGCGGGACAGATGATCTTGATCATTTCTGCTCTGTTGGTGATCTATGTGTTGCTCGGCGTTTTGTATGAGAGCTTCATTCACCCGATCACGATTCTGGCAGGCTTACCATCGGCGGCAGTGGGTGCTTTATTGATGTTGGAATTGTTTGGTAAAGACCTCACCCTAATCGCAACCATCGGGATTTTGTTATTGATCGGTATCGTCAAGAAAAACGCCATCATGATGATCGACTTTGCGCTCGACGCCCAGCGTCATCGTGGTATGGAACCGGCAGTCGCAATACGTGAAGCCTGTATCGAACGTTTCCGTCCTATCATGATGACCACATTAGCCGCGCTGGTCGGTGCCTTACCGATTGCTTTAGGCTTGGGTGCAGGTGCTGAATTACGTCAACCTCTAGGCTTGGCAGTGGTCGGTGGGCTCATTTTCTCACAAGCGATTACGCTGTTTATTACACCTGTGATTTATTTGGCGTTGGATAAATACAGTGGTAAAGGGCCGATTGTTGGGAATGCGATTTAACGCATAGCACATGAGTTGGGCTGCCAAGCCCAACTTCTAATATTGCTGAACTATGTTGGGCTTCGCAAGCTCAGCGCCAACCTACGGTCAAATCATGAATCCATAAGGGATGTTTTTGATATTGGTTCGTAGGTTGGGCTGAAAAGCCCAACTTCTTAATTGACCTGTTGATCAGTGTTGGGCTTCGCAGGCTCAGCGCCAACCTACGGTCAAATGATGGATCCATAAAGCTTTTTTTTATGCCACTAAGGAAACATCGCTTCTAAAGTGTCCTACAATGACGACTTCATTTTCTCATCATTCTAGGACTGACACCATGGCCGTTAATTCCCCGATTCCACTCGCCGCCGATTTGAAACCCGTGAAAGGGATTGAGCTGGGCTACGCTCAAGCGGGTATTCGAAAAGCCAATCGTAAAGATTTGTTGGTGATGAAGTTGGCACCAAGCGCAACGGTGGCAGGTGTGTTTACGACCAACCGCTTTTGTGCAGCACCGGTACAGGTTTGTAAAGCACATTTGGAAAGTCCGCACATGGCAGTCGGACCGATACGTGCACTGGTGGTAAACACGGGCAATGCCAATGCGGGCACTGGTGATGCAGGTTTGGCGGCAGCGAATGCAACTTGTGCAGCCTTGGCTGAATATCTGGGATGTGAGCCTTCACAAGTCTTGCCTTTTTCGACTGGCGTAATTCTTGAACAATTGCCGGTGGATCGTTTGATCGCAGGCATGCCAGCAGCAATCGCTAGTTTGAGTGAAGATAATTGGTTTCATGCAGCTGAAGCCATTATGACCACCGATACTCAGCCCAAAGCGGCTTCCAGTTTGGTGGTGATTAATGGTATTCCTGTGACCATGACTGGCATCAGTAAAGGTGCTGGCATGATTAAACCAAACATGGCGACCATGCTTGGGTATTTGGCATTGGATGCCAAAGTATCACAAACGGTGCTCGACCATTTGGTCAAAAAAGCTGCTGATCACTCCTTCAATTGCATCACCATCGACGGCGATACCTCGACCAACGATTCATTTATGTTAATCGCGACCGGTACCTCGGCTTTAGAGATTAATGAGCTTGATACACCGGAATACTATGCCTTAGCGGACGCGGTGATCGCTTTGTCGCAAAAATTAGCGCACATGATTATTCGTGATGGCGAAGGTGCGACCAAGTTCATCAGTATCGTGGTGGAAGAAGGTCGTGACGTAGAAGAGTGCCGCAAAATTGCTTATTCCATCGCCCATTCACCATTGGTGAAAACAGCGTTTTTCGCCTCTGATCCAAATCTAGGCCGTATTCTGGCGGCGATTGGCTATGCGGGCGTCAACGACTTGGAAGTGAGCAAATTAAATCTGTATCTGGATGATGTTTGGGTCGCCAAAAATGGCGGACGTAATCCTGATTATCGCGAAGAAGACGGCCAACGCGTGATGAAACAAAGTGAAATCACAATACGCGTCAAACTCGCGCGCGGCATGGCACGCACCACTGTCTGGACTTGTGATTTGTCGCATGACTATGTTTCTATCAACGCTGATTATCGTTCGTGATTGACGCGGTTTAAAATTCTTGTCAGCCAGGTTTTGTAGAGCATGAAAACATGTTGACTGTGATGTCGGATCAAAACCGACATCGCATTTCAAGACTGTTGTTGTCTCCGTGATTGTAGGCCTACTTTCTTATTCTCTTATGTCCCAACTCGATCAATTTTTAAGTCGTGCCGAGCACTTACTCAATCGTTTGGAAGCTTATCTTCCACCGCCTGTACCGGCACCCGACTGGCGTTTGGCAACCGCGTTTCGTTGGCGTAAGCGTGGAGGTCAGGGCTTTTTGCAAATCGTCAAACACACCGCCAAATTGAATTTCGACGATCTTCAGCACATCACTCCGCAAAAAGAATTGATCGCGCAAAACACGCGTCAATTCGTGCAAGGTAAGCCAGCCAATAATGTGCTGCTCACAGGTGCACGCGGTACCGGAAAATCTTCTTTGATTAAAGCCTGTTTGCAAGAATTTGTTGATCAAGGTTTGCGCTTGATCGAAGTTGATAAGTCCGATATGTGTGACCTACCGGATATTATCGACTTGCTAGCCGAGCGCCCTGAAAAGTTTATTTTGTTTTGTGATGATCTGTCGTTTGAAGATGGTGAGGCGGGCTACAAGGCATTGAAAGTGGCGCTCGATGGTAGTATTGCTGCGCAGTCTGACAACGTCTTGATTTACGCGACCTCGAATCGACGTCATTTGATGCCAGAAAAAATGTCGGATAACGCCAGCTACAAGCATGACGAAGATGGCGATTTACATCCGGGCGAGACCGTCGAAGAAAAGATTTCCTTGTCTGAACGCTTTGGTTTGTGGGTATCTTTTTATCCGTTTAAGCAAGACGATTACCTAGATATCGTCGCTCATTGGTTACGCAGTTTTTCTTGTACGCCAGAACAAATCGCCGCAGCACGTGGCGATGCATTGCGTTGGGCTTTGCAACGCGGCTCACGCTCAGGTCGAGTGGCGTGGCAATTCGCCCGTGATTTTGCTGGTCGGCACAACTAATTTTTTCTCATCCCATTCTTTGAAATCGACAATATGAGTGCAACCCCGATCAATGTCGCCGTCGGCATCTTGATGAAATCCAACGGCGATGTCTTGTTGGGGCAACGACCCGAGGGCAAACCGTACGCAGGTTATTGGGAATTTCCTGGCGGTAAAGTCGAAGAGGGCGAAGACATTCTCGACGCCCTCAAGCGCGAATTCATGGAAGAACTAGGCGTGCAAATTGTCAGCGCCCAGCCTTGGTGCGGCGTCGAATACATTTACCCACACGCCCACGTACGCTTACATTTTTACATTTCGCGTGAATGGACAGGAGAGCCACAAAGCCTGGAAGGACAAGCGTTCGCCTGGCAGGGCGCGGTCGCTGTGGAGCCGCTATTGCCAGCGACGATACCTTTGATCGAGTGTTTGGATGGCTTACGCTTTCCTAACTAATCGGCGCAAAACCTTTGTTTCCTGAAAGTCAACTTACTGCCCAAACAAACCCTTCAACTTATCCTTAAGCTGCTCATTCACTTTCTCTTTCAATTCCTTTTTTTTCTCTTCAACGACGGGCGCTGTCTTTGCCTTGAAGGCATTCTTTAAGGCTTCACTGCCGATTTGTGCGAACTGTAATTGGTAACCAAGTTGATCGAAAGGGCCGCTGATGCGCACGGGGATCGTTAGGTCTTTTAACTGCGATAAATCTGCACCATCTTGTCCAGTCGAGGTATTGACGATGGTAGCGCGCGCTGTGTAATCTAGACTGCTATTGCGGAGATTGACCTGTCCTTTACCACCAACGCGCAAGAACGGTGACTTCATATCGAGATCATCACTGTTGCCGATGCCATCAACAAAGTTAATCGATGCCGACATGGCTGAAAAGTCGGTCTTCTCATTTTTATTTGCTGCTTGTTGTTGATCTGTTTTGTTGAGAATTTTTGCCTTAAAGTCGCGCAGGGATTTTGCTAAATTGATGCCCTTCACAGCCCCATCTTGCAATTGCGTGCGGATAGTGCCGTTCAAATTATCTTTGAATTGGGACACGCGCTTGCCTTGGGTATTGATGTTCAAATTCAAGTTGCCACGTCCCTCGACGATGTCTTTTTGCATGAAGTCGACCAGGATGGGATTGATCTGAACATTGCTTAAATTCTGCTGCATCTGGAATCGGTTGCCATCAACGTTAAAACCAATATTGCCAGCAAGACTACCTTCATATAGTTGCGCCGCAATGCTGTTCATCGTAATTTTTCCCTGATCCGCTTTGAGTGGTAAATGCACTTGATTGATCTTGAGATTTTTGACCTGTAAGGCACCGATGCGGATTAGGCCATCGAGCTTTAGTGATTTGAGTGCCGCCAGATTGAGATTGTCTTCTTTGCTGTTATCTGCTTTTGCTGGCTCAGCCGAATTTTTGATGTAGCGATCCAGATTGAGTTTATCGATATCGACTTTAAAGCTAATCGCTGGATTCGAGTAGTTTTGCACTTGTACTGATGTTTGTAGCTTGGTCTCATCGAACTTGGCATCTAGCTTGGTATCAAGCGATTTATCCTTTAGGTTGGCGCTGAGTTGGCCCGTGATAGGCACCACAATCTCGGCTTGTGCTAGCTTAGGATCATTCAATTTGATTTGGATGGCTAATTGCGGCAGCTGTAGGATTTGTGTGTCGAGTGCCATCTTTACACTGGACTTCAAATCGACTTGTCTGGAGGCACCAGCTTGTTTGCTCTGTGCTTGTACGTTGAGTTCCGCAATGTTGAGAGTCTTGTCTTGCATTAGGAGTTTGTTCAGTAGAATTTGCGCATTCAATTCTTGTGTACCACCCAGTTTGGCGGAGAGTTTGATTTGATCACTCTTGCTTTCGGATGGACTTAGATACAATGCCGCCGTGTCGATTTGTAGATCCATAGGGTTGCTGCCGAGTTTTCCGGTGATCTGTGTTTTTAGATCTTGCAAGTCCAGACTTTTTTGTTCGATATCAAAGCGTAGTTGGGTGTTGATCTCGACTTTGGCTTCGGCTTTTGGTTTGTCGAATTGGAATTGCGCGCTAAGTTTGACTGGCGTCTTATTTTTATCACCAATCTTTCCCGTGTTTAGGCTCAGATTTTGAATGCGGCCTTTTAACTCGCTTTTCTGATCATCGATTTCGAAACTTGATTGGGCAATATCGATACCTTCGATATCAAACCGCATTTGCTTGTTCGACACATTCGCGGATTCTGCTTCTTTGGTGGTGGGTTCCTGTTTGATCAAATCATCGATATTCGATTTACCTTCGGCATCGCGTTGATAGCGCAGTTGCATGCCGTGCAAAGAGACTTTGTCGATGACAATTTGCTTTTGTAGTAGGGGAAGTAAGGCAAGCGACACTTGGGCTCGCTCTAGCGCTGCAAATTGTGTGCTTGATTCGAATTCGGAGAGCTTAATTTTTTCTAAGCTAACGCCGAGTTTAGGAAAGAAATTGAGTTGAATATTGCCATCGATACTGAGATCGCGATGTTTCTTGTTCTTAACGAGTTCGATGAGTTGTGATTTAAATTGATTTGGATCGAATACGAAACTGAGGTAGGCGATGCCAAGGCCAATAACGAGCGCGATAGCCGCAAGGATGATGGCTAGTATCTTGAAGGGCTTATTCATAGCAATTTCCTGATAAAGGTTAAGATCACAGCGTCGTGATCATAGCATTTTCAGAAAAACGAATTTGTTAAATGTTTTTACTTGTAGGATTTGAAAGCTTGCTAGGGATAGTCATAAGGGCGCGAGCTTCTAAAAATTGAATTTATGATCCGCTTTTTAGAGGCTCGCTAGGTTTAAAAAGAATCTATTGATCCGATTTACTTATTCACATTCACCAATGGCGTTGCATTGCCCAATAAGACTGTATTGCCAGCTTTCGATGCAACTGCAATAGCCGCATCACGATGTATCTCTGCCAGACGTAATTCTTTGAGCGCTGGGGTTAAAGATTCGCTGATAATTTTGTTGGCTTTCGCTTCACCTTCTGCTTGCACCACTAAGCGTTCTGCCTCAGCACGCGCCAGATCGACTTCTTTCAGTTTTTTCTGAATCGCTTGATCCGTCTCGGCACGTTGGCGAATCGCTGCTTCAATCGCAGGATCGGTCAAAATATTGCGGACATTGACCGCCGTAATTAGAAACGCGCCTTTGTCGTTCTTGTCCAATTCTGATTGTAAATTGGCTCTGACCATTTCAGCCAATTCAGTACGCTTAGTATGCATGGTTGTTGCATCAAGTTGCGCGATCGATTTGTAGACCGATTCACGCGCTTCGCGGGAAACACGGCTATATGCCATGACCAGGTCGCCAGTGCCTTCTTTTACCACTTGTTTGTGCTGTACCACGTCGCCTTGGTACTTGGTGTAGAGCGAAGGAATCGCTTCGGGCATGGTTTTGAAATAAATGTCGATATCGACATCTTTCATCGTTAAGTTGTCACGACTTTTTGGTGTCATATCATTCAATTGAAAATTGACTTCTTTGGCAGTGAATTCATCCACTGTCTTGAACACCGTGAAATAGACGCCGGGCGGCAACGCATCTTTGCCGACCTTGCCAAGTGTGCGTTCTACACCGACATTGCCTGTATCAATTTGGGTACAACCACTCAATACTGCTACAGCAGAGATTAAGCCGATAGGCGCGAGTTTAGAGAAGATATTTTTCATTATTTTTTTCCTGAATTAAAGTAAATGTAAAGCGGGTGTGTAATAGGCGATGACTAATAAAACGATCAGAAGCATGCCGAATGCGACTAAACGAAATGCATGGCGTGCTAAGGTTTTGCTGGCGTTCTTTCGGGTTAAGGGTGAGGTCAGTTGCCAGCCACCATAAAGTACTAGCGCGCCAATTAATATCATCACAAAATGTTTCATCACCACTCCTTTCCAATTTTTGATTTAAGGTTGACACGATTGTTTGAGTGTAAATCGCGAAAGCCAGAGTGTAGTTTTTTTATCGCGAACGTACTAGAAAAATCCTAGGGTAATCCTTGTTCAAAAAAACCGGATTCTTTTGATCGGATATCAGCGTTTGGTTTTGGCGACCTTAAAACAATCCTAAAAATAAGAACTAAATGATGGCTAGTTGGCGTTGATCATGTTCTTGATTTGTTACACTGCGTTTTCTTGTATTAATTTGTGCTTAGGCATTCACCGTGAATCCCCGTTAGGTTTTTTGTGTCGCATACCGCTTTTCTCTTAGTCATTCTCGCCGGTTTCATTCATGCACTTTGGAACATCGCCGCCAAAAAAGCGGGGGGCGATGTGCGATTTGCGGGCTTCACCGCGATCATCATGGCGCTGGTTTGGGCGCCGGTTGGCGTGTACTTTGGTTGGGATGTGGTGCCGACTTGGGGTTGGGTGGAATGGGGATTTATTGGCGCCAGCGGGGTATTGCATGTGTTGTATTTTGTGACCCTATTGCGTGGTTATCGCAAAGCCGACTTAACAGTAGTCTATCCCTTGGCTCGTGGTTCGGGTCCGTTGATCTCGTCGGCTGTAGCGATATTGTTTTTGGGGGAACACCTGAGCTTGGCGGGTGGTTTCGGCATTTTGGCGGTTGTCTGTGGTGTGTTTTTAATCGCTGGCGGTCCGGCTCTGTGGCGTTCTCTGCGTCAGAAGCAAGAAGCCAGCATGCAGCAAGTGCGCGTGCGTAAGGGAATCTTTTACGGCTTGTGTACTGGTTTGTTTATCGCGGCTTATACCGTGCTGGACGGCTATGCCGTCAAGATCTTGCTGCTGTCGCCACTTTTGGTGGACTACTTTGGCAACTTCATTCGTATCGCGCTTTTGTTGCCTGTGCTTTTGCGCGATCGATCTGCAACGCGCGCTTCTTGGGATAAAGAATGGAGATACGCAGTGCTAGTCGCTGTGGTGAGTCCGATCTCGTATGTGCTTGTTTTGTACGCGATGCAAGAGGCACCACTTAGTCACGTTGCGCCCGCCCGTGAAGTGTCGATGTTGTTTGCAGCAATTATTGGCGGACATCTATTGGATGAAGGTGATCGCATACAACGCTTGTTTGGTGCCTTGTGTATTGCAGCAGGAGTAATTGCGTTGGGCAATTTCTGAAGATGGTCATTTGACTCGTTCGTGTTGTTTTCCTATTTTGTTTTCTGCGCATTTAAATTTTATATTGACATCGCAAACATTTATTACTACAGTTGTCGTACTACATCTGTAGTAATAAATTTAGACTGCATCAGCACAACAAAGGAATCGTAATGGACGAGGATACAGACAAAGTTTCACTCAGTGATTTACAACTCTCCATCATGCGAGTGCTGTGGGAGCAACCACATTCGAGTGCCGCACAGGTGACTGAGAATTTGCGTGGCAGCCGCGACTTGGCGCATACAACGGTGGCAACTTTGCTGACCCGTTTGGAAAAGCGCGGACTACTGCGCAGCCAGCGCGAAGGACGGCAAATTTTCTATACGGCATTAATGAGCGAATCACAGATACAACGGTCAATGTTGGCAGATCTCTTAGCCACCGTTTTTCGTGGCAATACGCCGGCACTGCTGAGCCATCTGGTACAAGAAGACGAAATCAAAGCAGATGATTTGGAAAAAATTCGTCAATTGATCGAAGACAAAGGAGGCGACCATGTTTGAACAAATCGCGCTATTTTTCGTGCTTTACCTCATTACCTATGTCATCCATAGCAGTCTATTGCTGACGTTCACTTATTGTTTTCAACGATTTGGCGTGCTAAATCCAACAAGAGATACCCGCTTTACGGAATTCCTTTGGCGTGTCGCTTACTTCGCTGGCTTTATTACGGCGGCGATTCACCTAATGGTCGCGAGCAGCATTTTTAGTCCGATTTCTACAAGCGCACTTGTTGATGACAGCAAGCTGACATGTCAACCAGCGATAGTAAAAATAAAGAGTGAGAAACTTAACTCAGCGAGCAATGAACTAAGCGAGTCCTTAATAAGTGAAAAAAGCGCGCTAATTGCGACGACATCGCGTAT